>NZ_CP012881.1:2700000-3000000 GCF_002224265.1 Vibrio vulnificus NBRC 15645 = ATCC 27562 | reverse complement strand
GCATTTTTCTCTCCCCTTACCATTGCTCTATAGATAGGTAAATGCTCTTTTGTAATACCGGCATATAATCCAAACATATCCAACTGACTATCAGGCATTTGTTTGAACTGATTAATAACATCAAGTTGCCTACTTTCGCTGCCACCTATTTCTCTGAATACTTGTGCTGTAGCTGTTCTTGATATTACTTTTTGAATACGACTCAACTATCTGATTCCCTTATTCTATGTGGACACAAAAGGCCTAACGCTGCGTTAAGGGGTGAATGCCGCATAAATCAACTTTCCGCAGAGCACTTTCACCACCAAAACTCACTGCAAACCAAAAATGCCACGCGGCATGAATCCCTCTTAAACGCCTTGTTATGTTTAAGACTCAAAGGGGTAAGTTTTGCAATACCAAGAGCTTAACTCGACTTATCTTTGAAAACCAAAGTTAGAAGCTAAAAAGCTGAATTAACTCATAAATTTGATTGTACTGATATTGAGATTTTAGCGAGAGAAACCGAAAACTGGTGCTCAAACGTTGAAACTAACATCGCTTCATTCGACTCACAAACGCACTGAATTTCAATGAGGCAACTCTTTGAATTTTTAGCGTCCACGAATTGGAGTCCAGAAAACAGCGACCACTAAACGTAACTTGCCGACAAGACCAAAATCAGAAAGCTGAGAAAGCAAAGAAAAGATGCAACCAACTGATTTTACGTGACTAAACATAACGCTGCGTTAAGGGGTGAATGCCGCCCAAACCAACCTTCCGCAAACCAGTTTCACCACAAAAACTCACCGCATACCAAAAATGCCACGCGGCATGAATCCCGCTTAAACGCCTTGTTATACGTGGATTTTGTAGGTTAAGTCGGCGACTTCGTCACCTGTAATGCCTCTGAAACCCCAACAATGGGAAGGCTGCTCTTTAATTGTGATTTCAATATCAACGGGGAAATGCCTAATCGAGATTCAATGTTACTAAAAAGCGCTTTGATCAATGCCTTTTTCGTTTCTACTTTGCGACCTTCCATCATGTTTACTTCAATCACCGTGTAGGCATCAGTGCGATCACTAGGATAGTAGAAATCACTTTTATCAAGCGGAATAAACCTGTGAGCTCGTTTATCCTCGGGCAAGCCTAGAGCTTGAGTCATTGAGTTCTGAATCACATCGGACAACTCAGCTTTAATTGGATTCAAATGATCTTTTATTCCGTATATGACGACCACGATTTCTCCTTAAACGTATAACGCCGCGTTAAGGGGTGAATGCCGCATAAACCAACCTTATGCAGACCACTTTCACCACAAAAATCACCGCAAACCAAAAATGCCACGCGGCATGAATCCCGCTTAAACGCCTTGTTATGCTTAAGCTTCAATAACTTGCGTTTTACTAAAAACAAGATTAACTCGATTTTGATTTACAAACAAAAACCAAAACGTAGAAAACCGAAATGAATCATAGTTTTGATAATCAGGCTCGGAATTTTGGCAAATCTAGTTTGAAGTTTGAAAACCTAGAAATGGATTTCTGATTGAGCCAACCGCCCTAACCTCGCGCTTACCCGAAAATTGATTGAGGCAACACTCAGAGCTTTCAGCGCCAAAGAATAAGTGTCCGAAAAACAGCGCCCACTGAAGCCAACTTGCCGACAAACACCAAACTGAAAAGCCAAGGGAACAAAGAAAAACCATAACCAACTGAGGTGAGTAGGCCACCGGAACCACCCCAGCAGCCTCTCGCAGAACCGTACGTGAACCTCTCAGCTCATACGGCTCCCATCAAGTAAAACTTCTTGCTGAACCAAATTTCCAGTGAGGAAACAATCTAGGGCATTGAGCCGATAGCTTATCAAAGAACGCTACGGTTCGACTTTTGTGACATTTTAGCGATTTGAATTTCCTTCTCGCCCAACGTACTAAAGTCTTGTTGAAGTGTCTGAATACCGAGTCTAATTCGCTTCGCCTGAACTTTCCGTAGTAGTTTATCCAACCATTCAGCATTGGACTTAACCATCTGCTTAATTGCTCTAAGCTGTACTGCGTTTCCTGGCGAACTCTTAGCTCTCTGATTTGCCTTCGCATGACTTTCTTTGCTGCCATACTGACCGCAGGCAGGAATCGATTATAGAGTTGACCTGTACGTTTACACTTATTTGTTCTGGCCCTGAAGGTATACCCTAGAAAATCAAATTGTTTATGCTCTATATGCTTACCTGACCCTCGTCTAATATCATCTTTGCAGTAAACAATCTTCGTCTTAATTGGGTGCATCTCCAGTCCGCACTCCTTGAAGCGCTTCGCTAGCTCATCCCTCAACTTCTCCGCTTTCGGCTTTGTCCTTGCATGGACAAGTCCATCATCTGCGTATCGACACCATGGGTTGTCTGGATAATTCTTCTCCAGCCATTTATCAAAAACATAGTGAAGAAATAGGTTGGCAAGCACTGGGCTTACCACGCCACCTTGTGGCGTTCCTAACTCTCTTTCTGTTTGCGTCCCATCTGCTTTCTGTAACGGAGCAACTAACCACCTTTCGATGTACAGTGTTATCCATTGATAATCCCGGCTCTGACTCTCTTCAGCGAGCTGAACATGTTTCTTTACCGCTTTCATCAACAAGTCATGACGAATATTGTCAAAGAGACCTTTGATATCAAACTCTAGTACCCAATCATACTGCCAACATCGTCTTCTAGTGACTTCTATCGCATCATGAGCAGATTTACCCACTCGATAGCCGTAAGAGTCATCTAGGAAGTGATGCTCGAGCATGATTTCAAGCTTGTCTCTTACCACAGTTTGCGCCACTCGGTCGCTGACCGTTGGGATACCCAATACCCTCTCTCCACCAGACTTTTTCGGTATACTTACCGCTGCGACCGGTGTGGGAAAGTAGGACCCCGATGACATTCTGTTCCATATCTTGTAAAGGTTGTTTTTAAGGTCTTTTTCAAAGTCCTCTATCGTTACTCCATCCACTCCGGCTCCGCCTTTGTTGGCTTTTACCTTCTCGAACGCAGTCATTACATCCCATTTGGATATTGCAAAAGGTTTTGGTTGTCCGTGCGACCTCCTCCTGCCTGTCGGCAGTTGAGTCATCGTTCCAACCGACTTGACGCAATCCCTTCGCTCCACGCTCATTACAAGCCCTTCATCACTACTACGAATTGCTCCGCCCCAGTATCACGCATCGGTACTCTCATACTCATGAATTTAGTCATTTATATTTCTTCCTTTACATCGTGATGACTGGTTCCCGTGGTTCCCACAAAGAGCCTAGTGCAAAGTCATGCCCACTTTACGCCGAGCACCGCACACCCAGCATTCGGAATTTACCGGTGTACTCGTCCTGAGATAATAAAACGACCTCAGTTTTGATGCTGGTTCTAATTAACGACGCGTCCACATGGGTTCGGGATTACTCATCTCCTTGCACTCTACCTTGCCAGAATTCTATTCTGACTTTCCTTCAACGCTTCTGACCATTACTCTTAATAACAGCCACTTGAAAGTGGTTTAGAGCCGACTTCCGACAGCAGACTCTGGAGGGCCTACCTCCATCTCTTCATGAGCTTATGCTCATTCTCCTGTTTACCTTCCTTAGATAACAGGATCCTGTGCCCACGGCACACTTTTACTTGATTAAGCATAACGCCGCATTAAGGGGTGAACAACGCCCAAACTAACTCAATGCAAACTACGCTCACCAAGATAGCTACTACATGCTAAAAATGCCATGCGTTGTGAATCCCACTTAAATGCTTTGTTAGGTTACGATGTCTCATTTTGAGTGTGATTTTCACCGCACTACTATCCGATTTTCGTAATTATCAGTCGTCAACTCGACCAATATCACAATTGCATAATACCAATAAATCAATAACTTATGCACCATTAAACATACGATAAAACTCACATTCTCTGGAAGCAATATAAGGATATAGAGAAATATGATTATTGGTGTATAAACTATGACTGAATCATCTCAAGATAAGACTAAGCGTAAGCTGATTAATCACATTAAAACCATCAAGCCCACGCATCAGACAGCGATATTTTTTAATAACTTTGATGATGCATTTCTGTTCAACAATTTGATGCAGGAAATTAAAAAACCTGTCAGTGCTGCATTCAAAAGTATCACTATGATTTGGGTGTTGAGATTAAAAAATCAGTTCAGATATGGCACTGTCGGATACATTCAAATTCTCACCTCTGCCGAACTTGATTTGAACTTGCTTAGCAAAGTGCTCTCTCGATACACCTATGACAGCCAAGTTAGAGTCGCACAACGTCCATTTGACCGAGAAAAATATACAGACACGGTATCAAAGCAAAGGCTTGCCAATTTAGCCGCCTATTTAGGCTCTGAGACAAGCCCAAGACGTTATGCCATAACCAACAAGCCTAGAATGAATAGACACGCTCAGAATTGATTCTAGCGATAATGAGAAGCACTATCACCGAAACAAACTGGTATCATATGTTAGTCCATGTTTATATGAGAACTATTCTTCTGCAATTACCGAATCAGGCATAATCTCGCCATTTTCATTATAAATTACATGACTACCAGCTTTGATTAAATCGAAATCCCGCTGAAGCCAATGACCAATCTTTTGCTCCAAAGGCTTACTGCCAACAGAATCTAATAAGCATGCAGGAAACGAAAAGTCATAATCTGCACTTCTAAAGTTCAGATGTCGATGTGATGGAACAGGTTCAAACTCACAACCAAACTTTGTGGTCAGTACGTCTGCAATCAATTTTTCAGCTAAATTTACGTCCATTAGGTACTCCCTTTTGTGAAGCAACCTAACGCTGCGTTAAGGGGTGAATGCCGCATAAGCCAAGCTTCCGCAGACCACTTTCACCACCAAAACCAACCGCAAACCAAAAATGCCACGCGGCATGAATCCCTCTTAAACGCCTTGTTATGTTTAAGACTCAAAGGGTTAAGTTTTACGATACCAAGAGCTTAACTCGACTTACCTTTGAAAACCAAAACTAGACGCTAAAAAGCTTAATTAACTCATAAATTTAGTTGTAATGACTTTGAATTTTAGCGTAAGAAACCGAAAACTTGAGCTCAAACTTTGAAACTAAGATCGCTTCATTCGACTCACAAACGCACTGAACTTAAATGAGGCAACACTCTGAATTTTTAGCGCCCACGAATTGGAGTCCAGAAAACAGCGACCACTGAAGTTAACCTGCCGACATGACCAAAATTGGAAATACGAAGGAACAAAGAAAAGATGCAACCAACTGATTTTACGTGACTAAACATAACGCTCTGTTAAGGGGTGAGCAACGCAATACATAAGCCGCCGCATACCACCTTAATCACTAAAACCAACGCATAGTAAAAATGCCACGCGTTGCGAATCCCTCTTGAACAGTTTGTTAGCTATTGATTGCACACTTAAAGTTTTGATATCTCGTCAGAGCAAAACTCAGCTAGCAGACCATCCTCAAGCCAAACCTCATACAAAGGACCACCAAAGTGTTTTCTAAAACGATGAACTAATTGATGTTTCTCTGCTATTGCGACTAACTCATCTACCGTTTTGTTTGCTTCGAGCATAAAGTGAGAAGCATGAAAATTTTGGTTTTTACCTTGCTCTTCATAAATTGCAGCTAAGTCACCGAACGTCAATTTATACTGCACTGGAATGAACTCTATTAGTTCATTATCACTCTCACTCCAAACACACATCCATGCACCAATCATTGTCTTTGACGGAAATGCTTTAGCCTCACCATTTGTAAGCTCAGCTAAAATCTCCGAGCTACGCTTCGGTTGGTATGAGTTAATAGATAAATGCTTAATTTTCATTTAATTTCTCGATCTTCCCTGAGATAGCTAACGCCCAATTAAGGGGTGAGCAACGCTACAACCCAACCTAAAGCATTGTGCCGTAACCACTAAAATTGAAGTAGAAGCAAAAATGCCAAGCGTTGGGAATCCCTCTTAAATTGTTTGTTAGTTTGCTTGCCCCATGCTACCCAATTTTTCCACAACGCGCTGAAATGGTTACAAAACTACTGACTTTGAACCCAAATGTAAAACTTATAGCCAGAGTTTCAAATCCAACCGACAAAACGGACTTGGCTAGAATTGGGAGCGAAATAGCCGCAAAGAAACCGCGCGAAAGAACTATCACAAAAAAGTTAGAACCAGTAAACGACTACACCACCGCGAACACTTCTTTTATAGTGCCACCGGAAAGTTCGTGATGTTGGCAAACCAACAGGTGTAAAGCCCAGTAACCGAACTAGCCTTTTTTTAACTTTGCAAACTAACGCCCAATTAAGGTGTGAGGCACGCAATACCGATGCCACCACATACCACCTTAATCACTAAAATTAACGCATAGTAAAAATGCCAAGCGTGCCGAATCACTCTTAAATTGTTTGTTAGTTTGCGTGCCAAAGTGACACAGATATTGCTTATTACACACTTTAAGACCATAATACACATGTGACATTTTGACACAACAGGAGATAACATTATGGCTACTACTTTGCCTCGCATCACCGCTAGAGTTGATGTCGATACACAAGACTTACTTACTAAGGCTGCCGCGATCGCCGGCATGTCTAGCATCAACTCGTTTGTTCTAAGCGCTGCAATCGAAAAAGCTAAACAAGTCATCGAACGTGAACAGGCTTTAAAACTAAGCCAAGCAGATGCGATGTTGCTCATGGAAGCTTTAGATCGTCCTGCAACACAGAACTCAAAACTAAAAGCTGCTGCTGATCGATACGAGAGCAAAACTCAATGATGAATACGGTACTTCTAGATAAAGCTAAACACGATAGAAACCGATTCAACTGTGGCATCGAAGCTCTCAATAATTACTTAAAAGTAATGGCGAGTCAGCAAGCAAAGAAGGACAACACCAGAACTTTTGTTTTGGAAGATGATAGCGACAATTCACATGTTATCGGCTTTTATACGCTAACAATGACACCAATTGACTTAAAGGCATTGCCTGATAAGTTACAAAAAAAGCACCAATCATCCACCTCTGGTGGTCTGATTGCCCGCCTTGCTGTCGATGACCGATACAAAGGGAAAGGATTTGGTGAGTGGCTGCTTATCGACGCACTCAGAAAACTATTAGCCGCTAGTGATAGCGTTGCATTTCCAGTTGTTATCGTTGATGCCAAAGACGGTGCGAAACATTTCTATGAACGCTATGGTTTTCAAGCATTTCATGATGCCGAAAACAAACTCTTCATCACCATTGCAGATGTGAGAGCAAGCTTAGGCTAGTTAACCGCTAGCCTTTAGCAAACTAACGCTGCGTTAAGGGGTGAGTGCCGCCTAAACCAACTTCCCGCAGACCACTTTCACCACAAAACTCACCGCAAACCAAAAATGCCACGCGGCATGAATCCCTCTTAAACGCCTTGTTATGTGAATTTTTCCAGCACGCTCAATATACACAACCATTAAACTCAATGACTTGATTGCTTAGAGCGTCACCAACATTGTAAGTCTTAACCATGCCTCCACGGTAGACAAACTCGTTCCAATTTTTCTGCTGTATATCGTAGTAATGAATAGGACAAATTAACTCTGAATACCCTGAACTTCGATATACATCTGGCTCATAAGCGAAAAGAAAAGAATGAGTTACACCAAAAGACACCAAGTATTTATCCAGTTCTTTTACGACAAGTTTGGCCAAACCCAAACCACGCTTATTTGGTGCAACTGCTATACCGCCAACTATGCCCGCTTTGAAATTGACAGAGCCCTGTGACATTAACCGGCTATAAGCAAAGCCTGTAGCAACAATCTGACTGTCGTCCTCAATGAGAACTACACAAACTAATTCGTGGTTAAAATTGACTACAGAATCTTGAACAAAAACTGAGTTTAGATGTGCATTAATTGAAGCTTCATACGCCTCAATTTCACCACTTTTGACTAGTGATATTTTCAAGATTAGCTCCATTCACATAACGCTGCGTTAAGGGGTGAATGCCGCATAAACCAAGCTTCCGCAGACCACTTTCACCACCAAAACTCACTGCAAACCAAAAATGCCACGCGGCATGAATCCCGCTTAAACGCCTTGTTATGCTTAAGCTTCAATAGGTTACGTTTTTCTGGAAACAAGATTAACTCGACTTTGATTCAGAAACAAAAGCCAAAACTTAGAAAACCGAAATGAATCATAGTTTTGATAATCAGGCTCGGAATTCTGGCAAATCTTGTTTGGAGTTTAAAAAATCAAAATGGATTTCTGATTGAGTCAACCGCTCTAACCTCGCGCTTACCCGAAAATTGATTGAGGCAACTCTCTGAATTTTCAGCGCCAAAGAATAAGTGTCCGAAAAACAGCGCTCAAAAAAACCGGCTTGCCGACAAACACCAAACTGAAAAGCCAAGGGAACAAAGAAAAACCATAACCAACTGAGGTGAGTAGGCCACCGGAACCACCCCAGCAGCCTCTCGCAGAACCGTACGTGAACCTCTCAGCTCATACGGCTCCCATCAAGTAAAACTTCTTGCTGAACCAAATTTCCAGTGAGGAAACAATCTAGGACATTGAGCCGATAGCTTATCAAAGAACGCTACGGTTCGACTTTTGTGACATTTTAGCGATTTGAATTTCCTTCTCGCCCAACGTACTAAAGTCTTGTTGAAGTGTCTGAATACCGAGTCTAATTCGCTTCGCCTGAACTTTCCGTAGTAGTTTATCCAACCATTCAGCATTGGACTTAACCATCTGCTTAATTGCTCTAAGCTGTACTGCGTTTCCTGGCGAACTCTTAGCTCTCTGATTTGCCTTCGCATGACTTTCTTTGCTGCCATACTGACCGCAGGCAGGAATCGATTATAGAGTTGACCTGTACGTTTACACTTATTTGTTCTGGCCCTGAAGGTATACCCTAGAAAATCAAATTGTTTATGCTCTATATGCTTACCTGACCCTCGTCTAATATCATCTTTGCAGTAAACAATCTTCGTCTTAATTGGGTGCATCTCCAGTCCGCACTCCTTGAAGCGCTTCGCTAGCTCATCCCTCAACTTCTCCGCTTTCGGCTTTGTCCTTGCATGGACAAGTCCATCATCTGCGTATCGACACCATGGGTTGTCTGGATAATTCTTCTCCAGCCATTTATCAAAAACATAGTGAAGAAATAGGTTGGCAAGCACTGGGCTTACCACGCCACCTTGTGGCGTTCCTAACTCTCTTTCTGTTTGCGTCCCATCTGCTTTCTGTAACGGAGCAACTAACCACCTTTCGATGTACAGTGTTATCCATTGATAATCCCGGCTCTGACTCTCTTCAGCGAGCTGAACATGTTTCTTTACCGCTTTCATCAACAAGTCATGACGAATATTGTCAAAGAGACCTTTGATATCAAACTCTAGTACCCAATCATACTGCCAACATCGTCTTCTAGTGACTTCTATCGCATCATGAGCAGATTTACCCACTCGATAGCCGTAAGAGTCATCTAGGAAGTGATGCTCGAGCATGATTTCAAGCTTGTCTCTTACCACAGTTTGCGCCACTCGGTCGCTGACCGTTGGGATACCCAATACCCTCTCTCCACCAGACTTTTTCGGTATACTTACCGCTGCGACCGGTGTGGGAAAGTAGGACCCCGATGACATTCTGTTCCATATCTTGTAAAGGTTGTTTTTAAGGTCTTTTTCAAAGTCCTCTATCGTTACTCCATCCACTCCGGCTCCGCCTTTGTTGGCTTTTACCTTCTCGAACGCAGTCATTACATCCCATTTGGATATTGCAAAAGGTTTTGGTTGTCCGTGCGACCTCCTCCTGCCTGTCGGCAGTTGAGTCATCGTTCCAACCGACTTGACGCAATCCCTTCGCTCCACGCTCATTACAAGCCCTTCATCACTACTACGAATTGCTCCGCCCCAGTATCACGCATCGGTACTCTCATACTCATGAATTTAGTCATTTATATTTCTTCCTTTACATCGTGATGACTGGTTCCCGTGGTTCCCACAAAGAGCCTAGTGCAAAGTCATGCCCACTTTACGCCGAGCACCGCACACCCAGCATTCGGAATTTACCGGTGTACTCGTCCTGAGATAATAAAACGACCTCAGTTTTGATGCTGGTTCTAATTAACGACGCGTCCACATGGGTTCGGGATTACTCATCTCCTTGCACTCTACCTTGCCAGAATTCTATTCTGACTTTCCTTCAACGCTTCTGACCATTACTCTTAATAACAGCCACTTGAAAGTGGTTTAGAGCCGACTTCCGACAGCAGACTCTGGAGGGCCTACCTCCATCTCTTCATGAGCTTATGCTCATTCTCCTGTTTACCTTCCTTAGATAACAGGATCCTGTGCCCACGGCACACTTTTACTTGATTAAGCATAACGCTGCGTTAAGGGGTGAATGCCGCATAAACCAACCTTCCGCAAGCCACATTCACCGCCAAAATCACCGCAAACTAAAAATGCCACGCGGCATGAATCCCTCTTAAACGCCTTGTTATGAGAATGAGCTTACGTTAGAACTCTACTAACCCCATTATCTCTGCCGTTGCTAGACCATTGAAAGGCCCTTCAATGGAACTCGCGAGATTCTCTAGAGCATCTCTGTCCAAGTGCTTGATGCGTTCATCGCTTGGTGGCTCAAAATAAATAAAGCCACTCAGAACTTCGTTTAATGTCGTAATTTCTACATCATCTAAAACAGATTTGAGTTTTTCGGCTTCAACTTGAGCGCACTCGAACTCTTTCAGATTGTAAATGTATATAAAAACTTCTTTTTTATCACCAAGACTCAAACTATCAAACCAGACAGATTTGGGGAAACTTAAGACCGTTTGCTTTCCTAGTTCATCGCATTGTTGCCACTTATCATTCCAGCTTTTTAAGTAGCTAAACTTATCAACATGTGTAGAACAGCCACTTAGAAGTAAAAATAACAAACATGCTATAGACTTTTTCATCATATCCCTATGAGTTAAAAGTGAAATCTCATAACGCCCTGTTAAGGTGTGAGCAACGCAATACCGAAGCTCCTGCACACCACCTTAAACACTAAAATCAACGCATGGTGAAAATGCCACGCGTTGCGAATCACTCTTAAACAGTTTGTTAGCTGTTTTTTGCCACGTCTTTCATCAACGCAGCTTTCGACGCCGGTATTAGGACAGGCGGACACCCTTTTCGAACAGGTAGATATAGATCTTGCGCGTTGCGCAAAACAAAATTCCCTAGTCGATACCCACGTCCAACCCAAACAGAGTCTTCGGGAGAACCAACCACAACTATCGAATGGCATCCATTAGTGCAGGTATATATCGTATCGGTTTTATCTCTAGTTAATGTTGCTTCAGACAGTGTTTGCTTCGTTCCACAGGTTGAACACGATGTATAGATTTCATGATCGGTAGGCAATCTAGCCCCATCTGGAGCATTTAAGTTCCCGACTAAAACATCTTCTACACGAACTAATTCAGGAATAAGAGCTAGCCCCATATACGCTATGCCAATTCCTGCAAGCACTCGCCCATAAGATTCATCTGAGTTTGATACACCAGCATGAGAGCCAGCACCACCTGCAACTGACATAAACTCCATTACTAGCTTTGCTTCTCTGGTACGCAATAAGCCATTCGCTTCAAGCTGCTTTCTCGCAGCCCCACCAGTTTTGTTTGTATTTAGAGTTAGTTTGGCAACATGATCGAACAATGATTCTAATGCCGTCCTAACTTGCGCATTAGCAGATTCCCATTCTGACCTCTGAAAAGCTGAGAATGCATGAGAAAAATGCAATTCAGACTCTTGCAACCCCTGACGGCGTAAGCGCTCAGTCAGCTTATTAAATATATCTTCCATCGTACCCACTTATTCAAAACAGCTAACGCTGCGTTAAGGGGTGAGTGCCGCCTAAACCAAGTTTCCGCACACCACTTTAACCACAAAAATCACCGCAAACCAAAAATGCCACGCGGCATGAATCCCGCTTAAACGCCTTGTTATGTTTAAGACTCGAACGGTTAAGTTTTACGATACCAAGAGCTTAACTCGACTTATCTTTGAAAACCAAAGTTAGAAGCTAAAAAGCTGAATTAACTCATAAATTTGATTCTAATGATTTTGAGTTTTAGTGTGAGAAGCCGAAAACTGGAGTTCAAACTTTGAAACTAAGACGCTTTATTCGACTCACAAATGCACTGAGCTTTAATGAGGCAACTCTCAGAATTTTTCGCGCCCACGAATTGGTGTCCAGAAAACAGCGCCCAATGAGGTTAACTTGCCGACAAGACCAAAATTAGAAAGCCGAGAATGCAAAGAAGAGATGCAACCAACTGATTTTACGCGATTAAACATAACGCTGCGTTAAGGGGTGAGTGCCGCCTAAACCAACTTTCCGCACACCACTTTCACCACAAAAATCACCGCAAACCAAAAATGCCACGCGGCATGAATCCCGCTTAAACGCCTTGTTAGCTGGTAATTTCACTGAAAATTTCGACCCACTGTTTCGGATTAGCCGTGATAAAAACAAACGTTGAATCATTTGATAAAGTGATTCGAATTGCCTCAGTTGTAATCGGAATGATTCCACCACCCTTACCCACATCTTGAATCACTGACTTTATTTCATCACGCTTGATATGGTAGGGACCGAGGCCAAGCTGCTCGTTAAATGGGACAAAAACAACCTCTGTATCCGTCAACGACAGCTTACCGTCCGCCTTTGCCACACCTATTTGTACCGTTGCAAATGATGACTTTATCGGTTCTTTAAACATAGACAATCCTTTTTCTGATGAATATTCCACTTACCAGCTAACGCCGCGTTAAGGGGCGCAGGCACGCACTACAAAAGTGGCTGCATAACACCTTAACCACTAAACAAACTGCAAACCGAAAATGCCACGCGTGCCAAGTCCCTCTTTAACGCTTTGTTATGTTTATTTGGCCTAAGATTTCAAACAGTTAAATGCTTCAGCGACTGTTTCAAACTGAATTTTTGTCAAACAGACTTCCGCTAAACAGAACTCATGACGTTGAATCAATCTAGACGCTTCCTCTGCTGAAATCTGGATTGAGTTTCCAATCAAGTTAACTACTGAGCCATCTGAAACAATTGAATGGACAAAACCTTCAGAATCAATGACTCGATCGCTTGGACTAACGATCAAATCCAAACACTCGCAATTCAAATCAGCTTCAGAACCCAAATAAACAAGCTCATCGTCACCATCTAATTTCAGAATACCAGGCCAATTGACCATGAACTTCTCCGATAAACATAACGCCCAATTAAGGGGTGAACAACGCTACCACCCATACCTAAAGCATTGTGCCATAAACACTAAATTTGAAGTAGAAGCAAAAATGCCAAGCGTTGTGAATCCCTCTTAAATTGCTTGTTAGAACTATTTATCACCGATGGACGCTTCGTACTTTTCTAAATTCGCTAGGTGTTGCAATATCCAACACGTCCAATAGCTTATAGATCGTAGTGACCAGTTTTTCTCTATCATGATCAGCAACAAACATTGCTCGAAGTAAGTAGAAGTACTCTGTTTCGTTAGCATTGAACTCATACTCTACTTCTAGTCCACATTTTCCGGTTCCCGATAATTTGAAACCACCAGTTTTGTAGTCTTGTTCAAAGTACACTCCAGTAATATAGCCCTCACCAGCCTTTTCGTGCCGTTTAACATCGCTTATATCAATAGTTGATGAAAAAATTTCTTTAGCTTTAACGTTGTTTATTAGTAGTTCAGATACCTCAAGAGCTCTAACTACCTCCAACTCTTCCGGAATATGGAATTCGTGCTCAACTTTATTTCGGAGGTTTCTAACCTCAGAAATCATGAAGCTTGGTGCAAAGCCTAAAGCACAGAACAACCTAAGACTCATAGGTTTGATGTCTTGTTCTTTTTCGGATAGTACGTGAGCACAGAAATCCAAAGCACTCTTCTCTATATTATTTGGATCTATAGATAAACTTCTTAAAACGACTTCAATTAGACAATCGATACTTCGCTTCGCATTGGATAAAGCATTGATTAAACCTTTAGGACTTATTTCGGACATGTCTTTTTGAGCATAACTTAGATAATCAAAAGGCATCACCTGAAATTTAAAGCCAAATTTAATATTGTCATGAGCCCCTACACTGATATTCGTATAGTCAAGCTTCACGTGCTCGAACACCTGTTTAGGTGAAGATACTTTTTCTATTTCTTTACTCATAATCCCAAGATAGTTCTAACGCCGCGTTAAGGGGTGAATGCCGCCTAAACCAAGTTTCCGCAGACCACTTTCACCACCAAAACCAACCGCATACCAAAAATGCCACGCGGCATGAATCCCACTTAAACGCTTTGTTAGGTGAATTTATACCGCTGAAATATAAACGCAAACTTCTCTCTCACCACCTTGCATACGAAGTGTTTGATTTTCTACGTAAGTAACACCAAGTTTATCGATAACTGACTTTGAACGGTCATTACCAACAAGATGCATGACCTTTAACTCTCGCAATCCATGACTTTCTTTTGCGTATTCAATCAATGCCTTTGAAGCTTCAGTCGCATAACCTTGCCCCCAAAAATCAACGCCCAACCAATAACCCAAGATACCTTGGCCATCTTTTGAGCTCCTCAAACTCACGGCTCCAATAAGCTCTAACGATTCTTTACGGACAATCGCATAAACAATACTCTCTCCGCTGGCAAAGCCAATTTCATGCGTTTCGATCCATGAAATTGCATCTGAAACTTTATATGGATGCGGTATGTTTGCCGTCATTTCTGCGATTCGTTTATCACCGGCCAACACAGATACTTGCTCTGCATCAGAGTGTTCAAATGGCCTAAGAATTAAACGTTCCGTTTCTAAAACTTGCTGCATTATTCCCCCAATTCACCTAACGCCGCGTTAAGGGGTGAATGCCGCATAAACCAACCTTCCGCAGAGCACTTTCACCACCAAAACTCACCGCATACCAAAAATGCCATGCGGCATGAATCCCACTTAAACGCATTGTTATGTGTTTGAGCCTATTGATTCAGCAATAAGCCTGTTCATGCGATCCTTAACCGATTTATTAGGCCATGGCTCAGCCAAAACCCAAATTGGAACGGATAAGCCAGCTTTTGTATGCGAGTAGACTATATACAACAACACTGTAGTATCTGTTGGTTCTAAATTATTGAGTTTTAGCGATGTATCAACAGCATCTAGATATAGACCATTTTCCATCTGTCTTGCATACATTTCATTGAGTTCATTCCACTCTTTTGTCGACTCAGCAGCAAGACAGTTTAGAGAAAATAGACACAAGAAAAGATTGATAAATTTTGTCATATATTCCTTTACACATAACGCCGCGTTAAGGGGTGAATGCCGCATAAACCAAGCTTGCGCAGACCACTTTCACCACCAAAACCAACCGCATACCAAAAATGCCACGCGGCATGAATCCCGCTTAAACGCCTTGTTATGCTTAAGCTTCAATGGGTTACGTTTTCTGGAAACAAGATTAACTCGACTTTGATTTACAAACAAAAACCAAAACGTAGAAAACCGAAATGAATCATAGTTTTGACAATCAGGCTCAGAATTTTGGCAAATCTAGTTTGAAGTTTGAAAACCTAGAAATGGATTTCTGATTGAGCCACCCGCCCTAACCTCGCGCTTACCCTAAAATTGATTGAGGCAACTCTCTGAATTTTTAGCGCCCAAGAATGGATGTCCAGAAAATAACGCCCACAAAAGCCAACTTGCCGACAAACACCAAACTGACAAGCTGAGGGAACAAAGAAAAACCATAAACCACTGATTTTACCTGATTAAGCATAACGCCCAATTAAGTGGTGAGCAACGCACAAACCAACCTGCCGCACACCACCTTAAACACCCAAAATCACCGCAAACCAAAAATGCCACGCGTTGGGAATCCGCTTGAATTGTTTGTTATACGAGCGTACGCATACAGCCAAACTGGGCAAAAACAGATTACCCAAAACTCAAAAAACCACAATTAAACCAAACACTTTTTGTGATTCAACAAACAACCAAAGTAACTATGTGCAGAAGGAAGTTCAACAACAAATGAACAGGAACATTCAGCCAACACCGAAGCCTTTGTACAACTAAACTCAACGCTGCTGACTTTCAGCAAAAAACAGACTGCCGATTAACTTGCCCTACCCACATTTTGCGCGAGAAAAGGCCGATTCAAAATACACTGCCAAAGGCAACAAGAACGAGAAACAACGGAAATTTTGGACACTTCGTATAACGCCCTGTTAAGGTGTGAGCAACGCAATACCGAAGCTCCCGCATACCCCTAAACCACTAAAACTAACGCATAGTAAAAATGCCACGCGTTGCGAATCACTCTTAAACAGTTTGTTAGGCGATTTTTTCAACAGGTGCAGACTCATGCATTACACCACGTTTTATATTCGCAAGTGTTTCATCGACAAGAGGTCTGAAAGCAGGGTCTTTATACATGTTAGTTAACACTGATATTGTAGTACTTGCAGAACCTCCAAAAGTAAATTTCGGAGCATGAAAACTATTTCGTTCTAAGTTAAAGCCATACTCTCCATTGAAAATGAGCTCTGAACCATCAAATTCACAACGCTTAAATGTCCTTCCGTCTAATACAACTTGCTGAACACCAAAAGTCTTTCCTTCAATGTTTTCAAACTCTTTTAGCTCTTTTTTAGCATTAACAGTTGGCTTAAATATCAGCCACAAAGAAGCACCAACAATCGGGACAAGAATAAGAAACCAAACAGGGATAGTGATCGATTTAGATAGATAGTCACCGTAAAACTGGTTCCACCCGAGAGCGATCGTTACGACTGCACTAAAAACTGAAACTATAAACATGGATATAACAATCAATGGATTGTTCTGTAGATTTTTGGATACACGTTCTATCATTTAATTCTCCTATCGCCTAACGCTGCGTTAAGGGGTGAATGCCGCATAAACCAACCTTCCGCACACCACTTTCACCACCAAAACTCACTGCAAACCAAAAATGCCACGCGGCATGAATCCCGCTTAAACGCCTTGTTATGCTGAAGCTTCAATGGCTTACGTTTTACTAAAAACAAGATTAACTCGACTTTGATTCACAAACAAAAGCCAAAAACCAAAAAACTGAAATGACTCATGATTTTGAAAATCAGACTTTGAAATTTGGCAGCTAAAACGAAAAAACCTAAGATCAAATCTCTGATTGAGCCAACAGCCCTAACCTCGCGCTTGCCCAAGAATTGAATGAGGCAATTCTCTGAATTTCTAGCGCCAAAGAATAAGTGTCCGAAAAACAGCGCTCAAAAAAGCCAGCTTGCCGACAAACACAAAACTGAAAAGCCTAGGGAACAAAGAAAAACCATAAACCACTGATTTTAGGTGATTAAGCATAACGCTGCGTTAAGGGGTGAATGCCGCCTAAACCAAGTTTCCGCACACCACTTTCACCACAAAAACCAACCGCATACCAAAAATGCCACGCGGCATGAATCCCTCTTAAACGCCTTGTTATGCTTAAGCTTCAATGGGTTACGTTTGACCAGAACCAAGATTAACTCGACTTTGATTTACAAGCAAAAACAAAACGTAGAAAACCGAAATGAATTATAGTTTTGACAATCAAGCTCGGAACTTTGGCAAATCTAGTTTGAAGTTTGAAAACTTAGAAATGGATTTCTGATTGAGCCAACCTCCCTAACCTCGCACTTGCCCGAGAATTGATTGAGGCAACTCTCTGAATTTCTAGCGCCAAAGAATAAGAGTCCGAAAAACAGCGCTCAAAAAAGCCAACTTGCCGACAAACACAAAACTGAAAAGCCGAGGGAACAGAGAAAAAACCACAAACCACTGATTTTAGGTGATTAAGCATAACGCCCAATTAAGGTGTGAACCACGCGACCACTACACTCAAATTGAACACCGTAAACACTGAATTAAACCCAAACCAAAAATGCCAAGCGTGGTGAATCACTCTTAAATTGTTTGTTATGTATCACCGACGATACCAGACTTTCTCTGGCTTCTGGGCTAATTGCCAATCAACATAGTCTTGCGGTGGTCGTTCTATATCGATGATATGTTCTAGGCCAAAAGGAATTTCCACACCAAACCCCAGATATACATTTTCATCATTCGGTTCAACGCAACAAGGTTGGAAATCCAGTATGCCGATAAACTTATCGCCGACAATTTCAGATACGATTAAGTACCCTCGCTCAGATTCAATGTGAATTTCACCAGCTTCATCTTCACACTCGATTTCCAAAATTACTTTAGCTGCATCCCCAACTTTCAAGGCTTTCCTATCGTTTAAGGAAGGAATCCAAAAAGTATCAGGATGCTCTCTATGGCACGCTTCTCCGTTTCGAAGCTGCCAGAAATCGTCTTTAAAGTTGGCTAATTCCATAAATCCTCATGTGATACATAACGCTGCGTTAAGGGGTGAGTGCCGCTCAAACCAACCTTCAGCAGACCACTTTCACCACCAAAACTCGCCGCATACCAAAAATGCCACGCGGCATGAATCCCTCTTGAACGCCTTGTTATGCTTAAGCTTCAATGGGTTACGTTTTGCTAGAACCAAGATTAACTCGACTTTGATTTACAAACAAAAGACAAAACGTAGAAAACCGAAATGACTCATTGTTTTAAAAATCGGACTTTGAAATTTGGCGACTAAAACTCAAAAAGCCAAGTTCAAATATCTGATTAAGCCAACTGCCCTAACCTCGCGCTTACGCGAAAACTGATTTAGGCAATTCTCTGAACTTCCAGCGCCAAAGAATAAGTGTCCAGAAAACAGCGCCCACTGAAACCAACTTGCCGACGAGCTCAAAGTCAAAAAGCTGAGGGAACAAAGAAAAGCCATAAACCACTGATTTTACGTGATTAAGCATAACGCCGCGTTAAGGGGTGAATGCCGCATAAACCAAGCTTCCGCAGACCACTTTCACCACCAAAACTCACTGCAAACCAAAAATGCCACGCGGCATGAATCCCGCTTAAACGCCTTGTTATGCACGATCCCGATCAACCAAGAAGCCATTAAGAATCTTAGCTATTAGCCAAATAACGGGCATAGAAACTAAGGTCACACTAATACACCAGAACAACCACAACCCAGCTAAATATCCAAAGTCAATATGACTTCCCGAATGATATTGATGCTGCGGATTGTGTTGCCATGCAGCGTATAAAATCACAAAACCTACAAAGCATCCAAGACAAAAGCTAAGTAAGCTAGCTATTTTGAAAGGTCTCATTTTTCACCTGGTGCATAACGCTGCGTTAAGGGGTGAATGCCGCCTAAACCAGCTTTCCGCAGACCACTTTCACCACAAAACTCACTGCAAACCAAAAATGCCACGCGGCATGAATCCCACTTAAACGCCTTGTTATGTTTAAGACTCGAACGGTTAAGTTTTACGACACCAAGAGCTTAACTCGACTTAACTTTGAAAACCAAAACCAGACGCTAAAAAGCTGAATTAACTCATAAATTTGATTCTAATGATTTTGAGTTTTAGCGTGAGAAGCCGAAAACTGGAGTTGAAACTTTGAAACTTTGAAACTTTGAAACAAAGACGCTTTATTCGACTCCCAAATGCACTGAGCTTTAATGAGGCAACTCTCAGAATTTTTCGCGCCCAAGAATTGGAGTCCAGAAAACAGCGCCCAATGAGGTTAACTTGCCGACAAGACCAAAATTAGAAAGCCGAGAATGAAAAGAAGAGATGCAACCAACTGATTTTACGTGATTAAACATAACGCCGCGTTAAGGGGTGAATGCCGCATAAACCAAGCTTCCGCAGACCACCTTCACCACCAAAACTCACCGCATACCAAAAATGCCACGCGGCATGAATCCCTCTTAAACGCCTTGTTATGTTTAAGGCTCAAAGGGTTAAGTTTGCGATACCAATAGCTTAACTCGACTTACCTTTGCAAACCAAAACCAGACGCTAAAAAGCTGAATTAAATCATAATTTTGATTGTGCCGACTTTGACTTATAACGTGAGAAATCGAAAAGATGGGGCTCTAACTTTGAAATCAAAATCACTTCACTCACCTCGCCTACATTCTGGAATTCAATGAGGCAACTCTCTGAATTTTTAGCGCCCACGAATTGGAGTCCAGAAAACAGCGACCACTAAACGTAACTTGCCGACAAGACCAAAATTAGAAATACGAAGAAACAAAGAATAGATGCAACCCACTGTTTTTACGTGACTAAACATAACGCTGCGTTAAGGGGTGAATGCCGCATAAACCAAGCTTCCGCAGACCACTTTCACCACCAAAACTCAACGCAAACCAAAAATGCCACGCGGCATGAATCCCTCTTAAACGCCTTGTTATGTTCACATTGCTCAAATAGTATGCCCACATTTTTGACATTCGATTTTTTTATCTTTTAACGATTGCGTAAAGTTTGATTTCCCACAGTTGTCGCAAAACTTAGCACCGCGTATGTTCATAAAAGTTATTAGCGCAACAATGGGGACAATTACAATCCAGAATTGATGTTTAAAAAACCCCATCAAGTTAACGATGAACAAAAATAAAGCGCCCGTCACGACAGAGAATGCTGGATAATATTTCCTCTTAAACTGTGTATTTTTATTCGCATAGAACAACACATAACCGAGGAGTGAAACACCCGCCCAAACACCAAAAGCTATTTGTACTTTTTCATCCATATCTACAATCCATCTTGTGAACATAACGCCGCGTTAAGGGGCGCAGGCACGCAATACTAAAGCTACCGCACAGTGCCGTAACCACTGAACCCAACGCAAACCGAAAATGCCACGCGTGCCAAGTCCCTCTTGAACGCTTTGTTATGTGTAATTTAAGGGCAATCTTGTGCTACTTTGGGTAACTCAACTTTATCTAAACCAACTCTAGCACCACAATAAAAGACGTACTCAGAACAATGATGATTAGAGTCCTTTATTGTCAATGAGTTATCTTTAAAGGAGAATTCTAGCTCACAATTAATGTTGTATTCGGCCTCACTGTAGCTATAGACGAGTTTATTGTCGACATAGTTCATTTGCAGTGGCCCACCAACGCCTTCAATCGGAGAAGCAATATGGCAAACATGAAAATTAGCCCCCCCAAATAAGACCCTCGACCGAGTAGTTTCCAGCGGGCCTTGAAATTTTTACGTAAGTAGACTGAATCTCTGACTCTTCAGATGAAAAACTGGTTATCTCATCAGCAACCAAATAACACCCTTCAATTGATTCAGCATACACATAAGGCACACACAGCAAACCTAAAACAGCTGCGAATTTTTGCATAGTATCCTCATTACACATAACGCCGCGTTAAGGGGCGCCGGCACGCACTACAACGTGACCGCATCACACCTTAACCACTAAACCAACTGCAAACCGAAAATGCCACGCGTGCCAAGTCCCTCTTAAACGCTTTGTTAGCTGGTAATTTCACTGAAAATTTCGACCCACTGTTTCGGATTAGCCGTGATAAAAACAAACGTTGAATCATTTGATAAAGTGATTCGAATTGCATCAGTTGTGATCGGAATGATTCCACCACCCTTACCCACATCTTGAATCACTGACTTTATTTCATCACGCTTGATATGGTAGGGACCGAGGCCAAGCTGCTCGTTAAATGGGACAAAAACAACCTCTGTATCCGTCAACGACAGCTTACCGTCCGCCTTTGCCACACCTATTTGTACCGTTGCAAATGATGACTTTATCGGTTCTTTAAACATAGACAATCCTTTTTCTGATGAATATTCCACTTACCAGCTAACGCTGCGTTAAGGGGTGAGTGCCGCCTAAACCAAGTTTCCGCAGACCTCTTTCACCACCAAAACTCAACGCAAACCAAAAATGCCACGCGGCATGAATCCCGCTTAAACGCCTTGTTATGTTTAAGGCTCAAAGGGTTAAGTTTTACGATACCAAGAGCTTAACTCGACTTAACTTTGAAAACCAAAGTTAGAAGCTAAAAAGCTGAATTAACTCATAATTTTGATTGTACTGATATTGAAGTTTTAGCGTGAGAAACCGAAAACTGGTGCTCAAACGTTGAAACTAACATCGCTTCATTCGACTCACAAACGCACTGAACTTAAATGAGGCAACACTCTGAATTTTTAGCGCCCACGAATTGGAGTCCAGAAAACAGCGACCACTGAATTTAACTTGCCGACAAGACCAAAATTAGAAATACGAAGGAACAAAGAAAAGATGCAACCAACTGATTTTACGTGACTAAACATAACGCCGCGTTAAGGGGTGAATGCCGCATAAACCAAGCTTCTGCAGACCACTTTCACCACCAAAACTCACCGCAAACCCAAAATGCCACGCGGCATGAATCCCGCTTAAACGCCTTGTTATGCTTAAGCTTCAATGGGTTACGTTTGACCAAAACCAAGATTAACTCGACTTTGATTTACACACAAAAACCAAAACGTAGAAAACCGAAATGAATCATAGTTTTGATAATCAGACTTCGGATTTTGGCAAAACTGGCTTGGAGTTGAAAACCTAAAAATGGATTTCTGATTGAGCCAACCGCCCTAACCTCGCGCTTGCCCGAGAATTGAATGAGGTAATTCTCTGAATTTCCAGCGCCAAAGAATAAGTGTCCGAAAAACAGTGCTCAAAAAAGCTGGCTTGCCGACAAACACAAAACTGAAAAGCCTAGGGAACAAAGAAAAACCATAAACCACTGATTTTACGTGATTAAGCATAACGCTGCGTTAAGGGGTGAATGCCGCCTAAACCAAGCTTCCGCAGACCACTTTCACCACCAAAACTCACCGCATACCAAAAATGCCACGCGGCATGAATCCCGCTTAAACGCCTTGTTATGCTTAAGCTTCAATGGCTTACGTTTTACTAAAAACAAGATTAACTCGACTTTGATTCACAAACAAAAGCCAAAAACCAAAAAACTGAAATGACTCATGATCGGCGTTTTTCAAGGTAGTTGTCATCATTCGCTTAGTTATTAAGCGGCTTTTCTTTCTGGATTTAGATGAACCTCACCAACGGGTTCACAGTTCCTTATCTTGCCTGACCAACGCTCTGGGTGTCGCTCTCTTGCTACCGACAACACATCCGAACGACGTCTTAAAATCTCGCTATCTTTACCACTGTGACGCTCTGATGGCGTAACGTAATTTAACTTACTGTGCTTGTGCTCGGTGTTGTACCAACGTACGAACGCCTCAACCCAACTACGACTTGCATCGAGTTGTTCAAAGCCTTTTGTTGGCCAGCTAGGCATGTACTTCACTGTGCGGAACAGCGACTCAACATACGGGTTATCATCACTGACTCTCGGGCGACTGTATGATGAAGTAATACCAAGCTCATCCATTTTCGCTCTGAACGTCAGTGACTTCATTGGCGCACCATTGTCCGAGTGAAGTACCAGTGGCTGATTAAAGCATTGCTCGCGCATCAGCGTCCGCTGCAATAACTGTGACGCTAACTCACCGCATTCACATTCGTAGACATCATAGCCAACGATTTTTCGGCTATAGATATCTTCAATCACGTAGAGGTAATAGTGCTGTCCCTTAACCACAGATGGCAAGTACGTAATGTCCCATGTGTACACCTGATTGGGACCTGTTGCCGTATAACTTGTTGGCTTGGCCTGCCTTTGTCGACTTCGCTGACGACCTCGGGTATGAAGCTGACCTTCTGCTTTCAAAACCCGATAGTAGCTCGACTCTGAAGCAATATACTCACCGTTATCAAGCAACGTCGGGACAATTTGAGTTGGTGGTAAACTTGCGTATTCAGGGCGGTTGCACACCTCAATAATCGCATTGCGCTCTTGCGGTGATAGCTTGTTAGCAGGCACAGGTCTAACGCAGGTCGGTCTTTTGTCTGTCCGTATTTCACCTCGCTGATACCAGCGTCGATACGTTCTCAAGTCGATTTGAACTTCATTGCAGGCGTACTCTAGACGGCAGCCACTTCGCTTGGCATCGTGGATAAGAGTGAGCAAGTATTGCCTTTCATCGGTTGAGGTTAATCTTCCTCTGGCTCTTCCCCGTAAAAGGCTCTCAGCTTTTTTCGAAGCACCAATAGCGCCGCCGTTTCCGCTAACGCTTTTTCTTTAAAGCGTAACTCTTTTTTCAGCTCTTTAATTTCAAGTTTGTCAGCTTTAGCTTGTTTCTTGGCTTCAGCCTCACGCTCTTTGGCAGACATAAACCCTTGCATACACTCACTTCGCCAACCTTGCACTTGTTCAGGGAACAAGCCTTTCTCGCGACAATACTGACTGAGTTCATTCTCCGTCATCGAGTAAGTTTCAGCGACAATGGCGAGTTTAGTTTGAGCAGACCACTGCTCTGATGAAGTATGACTATTTGGCACAGCGGCTCCTGAACGTCTAAGTTGCTGCCGCCAATGATACAGGGTGGCTGTGCTAATACCTTCCTCTTTTGCTACTTGGCTTACAGACATTGAATAAGGAGGCAGTAGCTTCTTCAATATGGCTTCTTTTCTTTCTGTTGGAATGCGATTCAAAACTCACTCATTACCACCCAAACTGGTTAAATTTTAACAGTGACAACTATCCTGCCAGAGGGGGTGATTTTGAAAATCAGACTTTGAAATTTGGCAGCTAAAACGAAAAAACCTAAGATCAAATCTCTGATTGAGCCAACCGCCCTAACCTCGCGCTTGCCCGAAAATTGAATGAGGCAACTCTCTGATTTTCTAGCGCCAAAGAATAAGTGTCCGAAAAACAGCGCTCAAAAAAGCCAGCTTGCCGACAAACACAAAACTGAAAAGCCTAAGGAACAAAGAAAAACCATAAACCACTGATTTTAGGTGATTAAGCATAACGCCGCGTTAAGGGGTGAATGCCGCATAAACCAAGCTTCTGCAGACAACTTTCACCACCAAAACTCACTGCATACCAAAAATGCCAGGCGGCATGAATCCCGCTTAAACGCCTTGTTATGTTTAAGACTCAATGGGTTAAGTTTTACGAAACCAAGAGCTTAACTCGACTTACCTTTGAAAACCAAAACCAGACGCTAAAAAAGCTGAATTAACTCATAAATTTAGTCGTAATGACTTTGAATTTTAGCGTGAGAAACCGAAAACTTGAGCTCAAACTTTGAAACTAAGATCGCTTCATTCGACTCACAAACGCACTGAACTTAAATGAGGCAACTCTCTGAACTTTTAGCGCCCACGAATTGGAGTCCAGAAAACAGCGAACACTGAAGTTAACTTGCCGACAAGACCAAAATTAGAAAGCCGAAAATGCAAAGAAAAGATGCAACCAACTCATTTTACGTGATTAAACATAACGCCCAATTAAGGGGTGAGCAACGCCACCACCCAACCTAACGCATTGTACCGTAAACACTAAATTTGAAGTAGAAGCAAAAGTGCCAAGCGTTGAGAATCCCTCTTAAATTGCTTGTTATGTACGTGCTCAAAGGGATGCTCCATCTATTTTAACGATTGGAATTTCACTGATATTTAACCCACTAAAACAACGAGCATTTACAGCCCAACCAGTAAATGGGATTTTGCCTGCCTCGATTTCAGCTTTGGTCAATTGGCTAGGTTTACGAAACGGCAGAATACCGCATTTAGGGCAAAAGTAGTCTTCTGCGGTCTCACTACCCCATTGGTATAAAACTGCATTTTCTAGGGGAGTTAGAACCGTCAAATTCTCTGCTGGCACTCTAAAATTTAGCGCACCTCTACGGATACAGATGGAACAATTACACTCTCGAAGATGGTCAATATCGGCTAAAACTTCGAATTTAATGAGACCACAGTGACATGAACCGGAATACGTTTTTGGCATCCTGCCTCCTTAGTACATAACGCTGCGTTAAGGGGTGAATGCCGCCCAAACCAACCTTCCGCAAACCAGTTTCACCACAAAAACTCACCGCATACCAAAAATGCCACGCGGCATGAATCCCTCTTAAACGCTTTGTTATGTACGTTTTACGGCAATCACTGAAAAAATATGCCAATGCTTAGGATATCCAATCCTTGTTGCACCAGGCTCATCACGCTCATTGAAACTGACTATTTCAAACTCTTTAAACAAGAGCTCAACTTGTTTTTTACTCAACGGCGCCGTAGGTAAACGATAATTCGTTGCCCAACTATCTCTAGGCCCCATAAAATCGCCGACGAAGACACCACCAACCGCAATAGAAGAGGCAATTTTACTCCATGTATTTTTAAACTCTAGCGGGTCAGCAAAGAACAAACTTGAGTTTGCTATCACTATACCAGCAGAAGGATATTTGAAAGACTCAAATGAACACTCTGAAAGTTTAACCAGTGGTTTTGAACTAAACCTTTCAGAACATATCGCAACAGAGTCTGGGTTAATATCAAAGCCATGCACCTGATAACCTTGCTGCTCTAGATATGCTATCTCACTTCCCGTTCCACAACCGCAATCGACAGCGGTTTTCAGTCCGGACTGATTCAACTCAATTGCGATTTCAGTGCGCGAATTGTGGGGACGTAACAATGATTTTTCGTAGTATTGACGCCAAGTCGCTGAGCTATCATCCATAAAGTTCAATATTCCAATAAAGTACATAACGCCGCGTTAAGGGGCGCAGGCACGCAATACAAAAGCTACCGCACAGTGCCGTAACCACAAAACCCAACGCAAACTGAAAATGCCACGCGTGCCAAGTCCCTCTTTAACGCTTTGTTATGTTTAAGCTTCAAGGGCTTACGTTTTACAAAAACCAAGATTAACTCAGCTTTGATTCGCAAACAAAAGCCAAGAACTAAAAAACTGAAACGACTCATAGATTTGAAAAACAGACTTTGAATTTCGGCAATCAAGCCCAAAAACCTGTGATCAAAATATTGATTGAGCCAGTCGAACCAACCTCGCGCTTACTCGAAAATCGACTGAGGCAATTCTCTGAATTTCCAGCGCCAAAGAATAGATGTCCAGAAAGCAGCGCCAAACGAAGCCAACTTGCCGACAAACACAAAACTCACAAGCCAAGGGAGCAAAGAAAAGATGCAACCAACTGATTTTACGTGACTAAACATAACGCCCAATTAAGGGGTGAACAACGCCACCGCCCAAACCTAAAGCATTGTGCCATAAACACTAAATTTGAAGTAGAAGCAAAAGTGCCGAGCGTTGTGAATCCCTCTTAAATTGCTTGTTATGCATATTTTTCCGACTAACTCGAAACTACATTAGGATCACTTGCCTTACTGACGGTCAGGTGCAAAACAGGGAAAGGTAACTCACCACTTATGCCACCGACCATTTTCTGTATTTCTACTGCAGTAAAAGCGAATAGGTTACAATCACGAAGAGCTGCTAGCTCCAAGCCGATATCTTTACTGGCATTAATTTTTTGAATTGGTTCTAATTCTTGCGCGATTTCAGACCAATCCTTTACATTCTGTAGAAAGTTACCAACGAGCTCAAGTTCATCGTCTGAAAGGTTATCTGTGTAATCCATATAAAATGCTTGGCAACCAGTGATGATTTCAAACATTTCTTTGCCAGTATGGACAACATTTAACTTACTTGGAATCTGAGACTTATCACGAACGACTCTGACATTTCGAATGCTAGGAGCGTCTTTTAATTTTTCTTCTACCCACGTTTCGTGGTTCGTTTTGATAATTCGCAATAACTCTGCGGTATAT
Organism: Vibrio vulnificus NBRC 15645 = ATCC 27562; assembly: GCF_002224265.1. Classification (NCBI taxonomy): domain Bacteria; kingdom Pseudomonadati; phylum Pseudomonadota; class Gammaproteobacteria; order Vibrionales; family Vibrionaceae; genus Vibrio; species Vibrio vulnificus. Next base: position 2,972,287 of record NZ_CP012881.1, on the reverse strand, counting down.
GTCTCAACCTGATCATCTATTTGTTTGTGATGAAGCCTACAAAGCAAGATTAAGTTTGATACATCATCTATTTTGTCTCTTGGGAAGTCTACGTCACTTCTAGGACCATTTTTTGCGCCAGAAATAATATGGCATTCTTCCCCAACAACCGACTCAGAATCATGATCAGTTTTTTCGAAAACCAAGGTGTGCCTGCACATTGCACATTTGTTTCCAGATTTACCCCAAAGAATTTTCCGATTCTTATCCGAAATAGCCATGATTTCCTCTTATATGCATAACGCCGCGTTAAGGGGTGCAGGCACGCACTACAAAAGTTACCGCACAGCGACTTAATCACTGAACCCAAAGCAAATCGAAAATGCCACGCGTGCCAAATCCCTCTTAAACGCTTTGTTAGCCCAATTTGCACAACGTTAGCGAACAATAGCTTCCGCAACCAATACCGTTCTCTTGGTAGCCAGCCAAACTTTCAAACACATTGAAATGAGATACGACTATTATCTTAGAATAATGCCTGTATCGCGATAACACATTTTCAGCGCGGTTTCTAAGTACTATCCAAGACTCATACGGGACATTATTAGGCTCTGCATTATTTTTCAGTGAAGCGCGATACTCATGCCAACGGCGATCTCTTTCTTGAAGATCTACATAGCCACCGTCCAAGTCCGCTCGCCACTCACGTAGGTCATGTTCAACAAAGAGTTCTAAACCGAGTTTACGGTTTATAATTTCTGCAGTTTGAAGAGCTCTTGTATACGGTGAAGATATGATCACTTCTGCTTTCTCGAGTTGAATTTCTTGAGCAACAGCGTGCAATTCATGTATGTGGTCTCGATGTAAAGGAGCATAATCTTTTTCAAGTTGGCTCATTTTTCGCTCGTCAGATAACGAGTAGTCAGGCACGCCATGCCTTACAAATACGACTTCCATTCGTCTCTAAATCTCCATTTTTACCGGATTGGGCTAACGCCGCGTTAAGGGGTGAATGCCGCATAAACCAAGTTTCCGCACACCACTTTCACCACAAAAATCACCGCAAACCAAAAATGCCACGCGGCATGAATCCCGCTTAAACGCCTTGTTATGCTTAAGCTTCAATGGGTTACGTTTTCTGGAAACAAGATTAACTCAACTTTGATTTACAAACAAAAACCAAAACGTAGAAAACCGAAAAAACTCATGATTTTGAAAATCAGACTTTGAAATTTAGCTGCTGATACTCAAAAACCTAAGATCAAATTGCTGATTGAGCCAACCGCCCTAACCTCGCGCTTACCCGAAAATCGATTGAGGCAATTACCTGAATTTCCAGCGCCAAAGAATTGATGTCCGAAAAACAGCGCTCAAAAAAGCCGACTTGCCGACAAACACAAAACTGAAAAGCTAAGGGAACAAAGAAAAACCATAAACCACTGATTTTACGTGATTAAGCATAACGCCGCATTAAGGTGTGAGCAACGCCACCACGAAGCTAAAACATACCACCTTAAACACAAAACCCAACGATTAGCACCAAAACTGCCAAGCGTTGGGAATCACTCTTAAATGCTTTGTTATGTTGTTGATTTAACGCAAATGCTCGTCAACTTGTGAATGTAAAGCTCCAAAGTCTTCCAACGACATTTCTTTAGACATACAAACTTCGTAAAGACCAGGTTTAACTCGAGATAAAACTAAGTCTTTCCATTTTTTATTGAAGTAGGTAGATACCGTACTTTCTTTCCAGCCAGCTGCTTCGGCTACTTGTTGAAGCTTTATTTGGTTTCCTTCATTTTCACGAAAAAACGAATAAGCGGCGCGAACGTTGTGGTAGTTTTCTGTTGGCATTTGCTAGATCCTCTTTGCAACTAAAGCATTACTTATATATGGGATCTTTGTTTAAAAAGCCAACCACTCCAATGAAATTAATTGCACTTGAACAACATAACGCTGCGTTAAGGGGTGAATGCCGCATAAACCAAGTTTCCGCAGACCATTTTCACCACCAAAACCAACCGCATACCAAAAATGCCACGCGGCATGAATCCCTCTTAAACGCCTTGTTATGAACGTGGTTATCTAGCACAACTTTCTGTACAAATACGAGCTACCTGACGGATATTGAATTCTTTGTACCTTTTGAAAGCCACTCTTTTCATAGAACCTTTGAGCTTCTACACTAAAGGTCGGTGTCTCTAACTCAATATACATACCAGTTCTAACCTGATTTATCAGGAAATTGAGTGCATTCCCCCCAAAACCTTGACGTTGAAAGTTCGGATCTACAAATAGCCTAATCAGGCTTAAATTTTCTTCCGAAAGCGAATAGTAAAATCCGCCAACAACGTTACTTGAACTTTTAATGACAAAGTAAGAATAACGTTCCAGACATCGAGTTTGATACTCGTGGCTATCGAAACCTGGAGGACCAGAACCGCATTGTTTGCGATCGTTCGCAAAAGCTGAAACTTGAATCTCCACTAACTTTTCAATGTCGTCTATGGTCGCTCTTTCGATCATATACATAGATTAACCTTGTAGTTCATAACGCCGCATTAAGGTGTGAGCAACGCTGCCACCAAACCTGAACCATTGCGCCATAAACACGAAACCCAACCTTGAACTGAAATCGCCAAGCGTTGGGAATCACTCTTAAATGCTTTGTTATGCCTTTAACCAGCCAAGTACAAAAAAGATAATTGTTGTCATGGCACCTAATGCGAGCAGTCCCGCAAACACTTTGACAATGACTGGGTTACAAACTTTTCCCTTGCTCTTATCAACCGAGCTTATCCAGCCATATGTACCAACATCGCTCTTGTTAAAAACAACCAAGTATATGTGATTTAAGCACGTCGAAAGTACAAGGGATGAAATTATCAATACGGCTGGAAGCCAGTAAACTGAGTCCAACAAGAAATAGGCAGAAGAAAACCCAGCAACCCCCATTGCAAGGTCAGCAAACTGCCTAGAGCTTGAATAGATGAAGTTTAGAAACTTGCTATCATTGGACTTATCCTCCCATAGAAACGAAAGGAACATTGCTAACATAGTCAAAATGAAAGCCAATACCAAACCAAACTGTAAAGTTGTTACTGAAACATTGTCAGAATTCAACTTTGTCAGAGGGTAAATTTTCTGAGCAATCAAACCAACAGCCAACCACCAAAATACCGGCAAAGGACTAATCATCTGATAATTTTTATAAATTTTGCTAAACATTCCTAAATTAGACTCCAAATTATTAAGGGCATAACGCCGCATTAAGGTGTGAGTAACGCTACCACGAAACCCAACCATACCACCGTAAACACTGAACTCAACGATAGAATGAAAAATGCCAAGCGTTAGGAATCACTCTTAAATGCTTTGTTAGTGCGAAACCGTCGCATACTGCGCAAGTAAAATTTGAAAAAGAATTCTCCAGCCCTTCCCAGTCGACCATTTCTCGAGATGCTATATTTTGCCAATGAAACGCCCATAACAAGAAGCAATGAGCATCCTACGAAATAGAAGGAATCATAATTCATATATGCACGCGAACCATTGCTAAAACCTTTTAATAATCCAATTAAGAAGTTCGCAGTCACTAATGCTAACAAACATATTCCAATACACAGTGGGGTCTTCCTGATGACCATTATTTCCTCTGAACACGTAAAAAGTTGTTTCGTACTAACGCTGCGTTAAGGGGTGATTGCCGCATAAACCAACCTTCCGCAAGCCACTTTCACCACCAAAACTCACTGCAAACCAAAAATGCCACGCGGCATGAATCCCGCTTAAACGCCTTGTTATGCTTAAGCTTCAATGGCTTACGTTTTACTAAAAACAAAATTAACTCGACTTTGATTCACAAACAAAAGCCAAAAACCAAAAAACTGAAATGACTCATGATTTTGAAAATCAGACTTTGAAATTTGGCAGCTAAAACGAAAAAACCTAAGATCAAATCTCTGATTGAGCCAACCGCCCTAACCTCGCGCTTGCCCAAGAATTGAATGAGGCAATTCTCTGAATTTCTAGCGCCAAAGAATAAGTGTCCGAAAAACAGCGCTCAAAAAAGCCAGCTTGCCGACAAACACAAAACTGAAAAGCCTAGGGAACAAAGAAAAACCATAAACCACTGATTTTAGGTGATTAAGCATAACGCCGCGTTAAGGGGTGAATGCCGCCTAAACCAACTTTCCGCAGACCACTTTCACCACCAAAACCACCGCATACCAAAAATGCCACGCGGCATGAATCCCTCTTGAACGCCTTGTTATAAGTATTACATTTCGGTGTTATTCGGTTGGTTCATACCTACATCACATGACCAAACTAATTTTTGTGACATGTCTTTTGTCGAATAATTCATTGTTACCTTACCGGTCGTTTTATCAAACTTCGTAAGTCCAATATAATCCTTGATAAAAAGACTTTTTTTCGTGTTAGATATATTTACGCCATCATTTGAACCATAACTCATCATGACCCAACCACCAATTTCGATAGAATAATACATATCGTTTTGAATTCGAAGCCAACCATCTCTAATATCCCCTTTTTGCAAATCACTTAGCAGTGGAGTCATTGACGTCAACTCACAGAAAAGGCGTCTTTTTTCATCATATTTAGCGCTGTCTGCTGCATGTAAACTAAATGCCAATGGCAACAAAAATAGAACTTTTTTCACTCATTTATCCTTGAAGTCTAAGACCAATACTTATAACGCCCAATTAAGTGGTGAGCAACGCACAAACCAACCTGCCGCACACCACCTTAAACACCTAAAATCACCGCAAACCAAAAATGCCACGCGTTGGGAATCCGCTTGAATTGTTTGTTATGCTTGAGCTCCAAAGCGGACAATTTTACCAAAACCAAGAGTAACTCGACTTAGATTTACGCACAAAAACTTAAACCTAAAAACCAGAAATCACACAGATTTTTGCAATTAGAACTCACAAAACCAACGAACAAATTGCAGAGTAAACCAAACACCCTAACCACGCACTTGCACAGAACTTAACTGAGGCAACTCACTGAATTTTTAGCGCCAAAGAATAGGTGTCCAGAAACAGCGCCCAATAAAGTCAACTTGCCGAAAAACACCAAACTGAAAAGTCGAGGGAACAAAGAAAAATTCACAAACCACTGGTTTACGTGATTAAGCATAACGCTGCGTTAAGGGGTGAGTGCCGCATAAATCAACTTCCCGAAGACCACTTTCAGCACAAAACGCACCGCAAACCAAAAATGCCACGCGGCATGAATCCCACTTAAACGCCTTGTTATGCTTAAACTTAAATGGCTTACGTTTTACTAAAAACAAGATTAACTCGACTTTGATTTACAAACAAAAACCAAAATGTAGAAAACCGAAATAACTCATGATTTTGAAAATCAGACTTTGAAATTTGGCTGCTGAAACTCAAAAACCTAAGATCAAATTGCTGATTGAGCCAACCAGCCTAATCTCTCGCTTACCCGAAAATTGAATGAGGCAACTCTCTGAATTTCCAGCGCCAAAGAATAAGTGTCCGAAAAACAGCGCTCAAAAAATCCAACTTGCCGACAAACACAAAACTGAAAAGCCGAGGGAACAAAGAAAAACCATAACCCACTGATTTTAGGTGATTAAGCATAACGCCCGCTTAAGGGGCAGCCAACGCTACTACTGACTTTCCGCATAACACCATAATCACAAAAACCAACGCATAGTAAAAATGCCGCGCGTTGGCTGTCCCTCTTGAAGCGTTTGTTAGGCTTATGTCCAATTCATGTCACCATATACTGGATGTTGAGGTATATATAATTTAAATTTATCCTTAATTAGCCTAGCCTTATATAACGCTATTGGCTTTTTTCTAACTTTGTTAAGTCTAGAAATAATAAGTTTTATTTCTTTTTCGTCCTTTTCAGAAATCTTTGCACCCAAGATTACAGACTCGAGAAGCTCCGGGAGATACTTATAAATACCAGCACCATCTAGGTTCAAACAGCGAATCTCATCTTCGTACTGCCAATCTTGTCCTTTAACAAGAAAACTATGCACATAGTTTGCATCGAGCATATCAATTACAGGTTTACACTCCATATAATCAACATGCATTGCGCACAAATATTTTGATTGTTCTTGCATATCTTTGGGAATTGTATTGCTAAATTCAAATACAAGACCAGTATGATTCTTAGCATAATGCGCCCACATCAGCAGGTTACATGCTTTAGTTGTCAATGAGCATATTCCAACTTGTTTTTGTAATGTCCTCTGAATGGAACTATCTATTTCATCAACCCTAAATTTTGCTTCGACTTCTTTCCATTTCATCATTCTCTTAGCAGGAGAAACACCAGATTGAACGCATAAGTTTTTAAATAGACTCCTATGCACTTCAATTATTTTTTCTTCATCGTACGATGGATAGCAGTCAAATGGATCGTTAAATTCGAGTGGATCGGTAAATTTTATAGTTGACTGTTCTAATATTGCTTTTGCACCGTCGCCATAAGAGACATATTTATATTTGTACTTGCCTTGGTACAATAATCCGTGTTGTTTCATATTCCTCCAGATAAGCCTAACGCCCAATTAAGGGGTGAGCAACGCTACCACCCAACCTAACGCATTGTGCCATAAACACTAAATTTGAAGTAGAAGCAAAAATGCCAAGCGTTGGGAATCCCTCTTAAATTGCTTGTTATGAGTTTAGATACGCTGGATTCACTCAATATCTAACGAATCCTTAACTTCAAGGATTAACTTAGCAATAGCTAAATCATGATCCCTCGATAGTTGTAGACCCATATACTGAGTTGACTCTGTTAGATACTTGCAGATTTCTTGTGGTGATTGACTTTTCATCACCAAGCTAAATAGTTGCGGTAAATAAGACTGGTATTCATCTCGTGCCCAACCACTATCTGATACTCCGATTGGGTCCCACTTGTAATAAAGAATCTCATCAATTCTTTTATATAATTCTAGCTGTTCTGGAGGTAATTTATGCCCCATGATTCTTTTTACCTATAACTTATAGCAGCACGACTGGATACTTTTTTAACTCATAACGCCGCGTTAAGGGGCGCGGGCACGCAATACAAAAGCTACCGCACAGTGCCGTAACCACTAAACCCAACGCAAACTGAAAATGCCACGCGTGCCAAGTCCCTCTTTAACGCTTTGTTATGCTTAAGCTTCAATGACTTACGCTTTACCAGAACCAAGATTAACTCGACTTTGATCCACAAACAAAAACCAAAACGTAGAAAACAGAAATGACTCATAATTTTGAGAATCAGACTTTGAACTCTGGCTGTCAAAGCTCAAAAACCTAAGATCAAATTTCTGATTGAGCCAACCGCCCTAACCTCACGCTTGCCCGAAAATTGACTGAGGCAACTCTCAGAATTTTTAGCGCCAAAGAATAAGTGTCCAGAAAACAGTGCCCACTGAAACCAACTTGCCGACAAGCACAAAACTGAAAAGCCAAAGGAGCAAAGAAGAACACTAAACCACTGCTTTAAAATGATTAAGCATAACGCTGCGTTAAGGGGTGAGTGCCGCCTAAACCAAGTTTCCGCACACCACTTTCACCACAAAAATCACCGCAAACCAAAAATGCCACGCGGCATGAATCCCGCTTAAACGCCTTGTTATGTTTAAGGCTCAAAGGGTTAAGTTTTGCGATACCAAAGCTTAACTCAACTTATCTTTAAAAACCAAAACCAGACGCTAAAAAACTGAATTTACTAATAAATTTGAATTTACTGATATTGAGTTTTAGCGTAAAAAACCGAAAACTGGAGCTCAAACTTTGAAACTAAGATCGCGTCATTCGACTCAAAAACGCACTGAACTTAAATGAGGCGACTCTCTGAATTTTTAGCGCCCACGAATTGGAGTCCAGAAAACAGCGACCACTAAACGTAACTTGCCGACAAGACCAAAATTAGAAAGCTGAGAAAGCAAAAAAAAGATGCAACCAACTGATTTTACGTGACTAAACATAACGCCCAATTAAGGGGTGAGCAACGCTACCACCCAACCTAAAGCATTGTGCCATAAACACTAAACTTGAAGTAGAAGCAAAAATGCCAAGCGTTGGGAATCCCTCTTAAATTGTTTGTTATATGCACAGAATTTCGACTTGCTTTATGGCGTCAAAGAATACTTTATGACACTTAAAATCGGGCTTACTTCCTACTTTATGCCAGAAGAAACTAAACTCATGCCCACCGTCATCTTGAGTAAAGAAACTCCAGCTATTCGGTAGTTCTTGGTCTATTTCGCAAAGCACAAAATGCCACAGTTGATTTTGAAAACCGCTTTCCCAGCAGCCGAGATAGTGAGCGCTCGATACACTAGATAACCCAGATTCTTCTTCCAGCTCTCTCAAAGCGGCACTTACGATAGAAATGTCCGACGATTCTAGTGTTCCTTTAACAAGTTGAACATCAGCTAATGGATGTTCAAACAACAGTAACTCACGATAGTTTCCTGACTTTCTGAGCACTACAGGGCAGACTTTTACTTCCCGTTTTCGGACTCTTTCTTCCACTGAACTCTCCCGTGCATATAACGCTGCGTTAAGGGGTGAGTGCCGCCTAAACCAAGCTTCCGCAGACCACTTTCACCACCAAAACTCACCGCATACCAAAAATGCCACGCGGCATGAATCCCGCTTAAACGCCTTGTTAAATTGCAATTTCCCTTAGCTTTGCTTGTGCGAACACTGTGATTAAACTATTTGTATTGCGCTCTACCTCAAAATAACCACCCGAAGTTGAAAGTTGGCGAACCGTTAATGAGTCCGTGCTCAGTTTCTTAAACCAATATGGTGCAAGAGAGCATTGTGCTGAACCTGTCGCCAAGTCTTCAGATATGCCGATTTTTGGGGCGAAGTATCTTAGGACATAACCACTCTTACCATTAGCTGCTGTCACGATCAGAGCATGATACTCATTGAGTTTTCTCAAGCGTTCATCGTCTGGCTGGAAACTAATTACCCTTTCTACAGTGGGGAAAACTAAGACTAAGTCTCGTGTAGAAAAAATATCAATAGAACCAGCAGCTACATCCGATATTTCTTCTGGAACAGGACAAGCTATACCTTCCCAACTTGGTAATACGAGGGTATACAGGCCATTTCTCTTAGTGATCACCACCTCACCGTGTTTACTATTGAAAACAACATTATCCAATTGGTACTTTGAAATAATGGCAGCTCCTGCACCCAAACTTCCGTGACCACAAAGATTGATTTCACCATCCAATGCAAACCAGCGAATATGAAATTGCCCGTCAATTTTAGTTATAAAGGACGTAACAGGCTGCCCAACGTTACGTGTTATTTGAGATAACTCGCTATCAGGAAGCCAGTCATTCAGCTCTAACACTGCACAAGGATTGCCAAAGGCCGATTCTCCAATAAACACATCATAAATATCAACTTTGATAACCCACCATCCTCGATTGCAATTTAACGCCGCGTTAAGGGGTGCAGGCACGCAATACAAAAGCTACCGCACAGCGACTTAATCACTGAACCCAACGCAAACCGAAAATGCCACGCGTGCCAAATCCCGCTTAAACGCCTTGTTATGCTTAAGCTTCAATGGCTTACGATTAACTAGAACCAAGATTAACTCGAATTTGATTCACAAACAAAAGACAAAGATTAGAAAACCGAAATGACTCATAGTTTTGATATTCAGGCTCGGAACTTTGGCAGATCTAGTTTGAAGTTTGAAAGCCTAGAAATGGATTTCTGATTGAGCCAACCGCCATAGCCTCGCGCTTACCCGAAAATTGACTGAGGCAACTCTCAGAGTTTTTAGCGCCAAAGAATAAGTGTCCAGAAAACAGCGCTCAAAAAAGCCAACTTGCCGACAAACACCGAACTGCAAAGCCAAGGGAACAAAGAAAAACCATAAACCACTGATTTTATTTAATTAAGCATAACGCCGCGTTAAGGGGTGAATGCCGCATAAACCAAGCTGCCGCGGACCACTTTTACCACCAAAACTCACTGCAAACCAAAAATGCCACGCGGCATGAATCCCTCTTAAACGCCTTGTTATGTGCGCAACCCATCGATGAACATCCTAGCCTTTTTCGGGCTAGTTACCCTAACGAACTTTATATGACTGTACCTTGAATCATTCAGTAACTCATTGTAGCCAATGCGATTTGTTTTATACGTTTTTAATGTCCAGAGAATAATCGAATCTTTGCTAAGAAACGATTTTTTGAATGACTCAACATTACCTGCTTTACCCCAAAGCTCCTGCTTAGTAACAATACGAATTAATGCTCGTTTCACCGCTTGGAATAGCGTCCTTGAAAATGAATAGTCCACCCAAATGATGGTGTCAGCCCTAGCCCACTTGATTTCGGCTGTCCTGTTATAGTTGCCATCAAGCACCCATTGCTCGCCGCTTAGACTCTCAGTTAAATTTGCGAAGAACTCTTCGTCTGTAGACTCTTGCCAATTTGGCTTCCAGAATATGGCATCCATTTCCAAATATGGGTATTTGAGCTTATCAGCAAGCTGGCGACTGAAAGTACTTTTACCACTGCCACTCGTACCTATTACATTAATTCTTTCCATCACCAAACCTGATTTCTTTCCCTAGCACATAACGCTGCGTTAAGGGGTGAATGCCGCCTAAACCAACTTTTCGCAGACCACTTTCACCACCAAAACCAACCGCATACCAAAAATGCCACGCGGCATGAATCCCACTTAAACGCCTTGTTATACGTGGATTTTGTAGGTTAAGTCGGCGACTTCGTCACCTGTAATGCCTCTGAAACCCCAACAATGGGAAGGCTGCTCTTTAATTGTGATTTCAATATCAACGGGGGAAATGCCTAATCGAGATTCAATGTTACTAAAAAGCGCTTTGATCAATGCCTTTTTCGTTTCTACTTTGCGACCTTCCATCATGTTTACTTCAATCACCGTGTAGGCATCAGTGCGACCACTAGGATAGTAGAAATCACTTTTATCAAGCGGAATAAACCTGTGCGCTCGTTTATCCTCGGGCAAGCCTAGAGCTTGAGTCATTGAGTTCTGAATCACATCGGACAACTCAGCTTTAATTGGATTCAAATGATCTTTTATTCCATATATGACGACCACGATTTCTCCTTAAACGTATAACGCCGCGTTAAGGGGCGCAGGCACGCAATACAAAAGTGACTGCATAACACCTTAACCACTAAACACAACGCAAATTGAAAATGCCACGCGTGCCAAGTCCCTCTTAAACGCTTTGTTATGCCGTTACTTTTTGTTTTAACTGAACTTCTACCGCTTTTGAACCGTCGGAAAGTATGAAAAAGTCTGAATCAAAACGTTGAACCACATTAAAGCCTAGTGCCTTAAAAACTGCGACATTACCTGTTTGCTCAACACACCAACCCGAGACTGAGTTAATAGACTTAAACTGTGTAACAACGAAATCTACGAGCTTTCTAGCTACACCTTTTTGGCGAAAACTTGGTGCGACTGCTAACGAGCTAAGCTGTAATTCTGAGCCAACCTGTTTAGCTTCAACTACTCCAACTAAAACCTCATCAACATGGAAACCAAAGCAACTCCGCTCACTTTTAGCACTGTTTTTATTGCTAACTGCGAGCTCAGTTGGCCTGTAAACTTGACGAAGTTCATCGAAGCAACGCTCTGACAGTTCAACCACCGATTTTTCATTAGCATCAAGCTGCCTTATCATCAATTTCATCTTAGGCATAACGCCGCGTTAAGGGGCGCAGGCACGCAATACAAAAGTGACCGCATGACAACTTAACCACTAAACCCAACGCAAATTGAAAATGCCACGCGTGCTAAGTCCCGCTTTAACGCTTTGTTATATGCGTTGTTTTAACTACATAAAGACTGCTTCAACTTTGTTTCCATCAGCATCGCGGACAAATGCCGCATAGTAAGTCTCACCGTACTCTGGACGTAAGCCAGGCTTACCTGCACACGAGCCTCCAAGCTCTAATGCAGTAGCATAAAACAGGTCAACAGCTTCTTTACTTGGCGCATTGAAAGCGATGTGAGTTCCGTTACCAGAAGAAGCTCCATTTTCACATGGACAACCTACCCAAAACTCAAAATTCTCACCGTAGGCAGCCGCCACATTTTCAATGTAATGCGAACGCTTTACCGATAATGCGGATAGAACTGAATCGTAAAAAGCCACAGCAGATGCCACATTTGAAACACCAACTGAGACGTGATTTAGAATCATTTTAAGCTCCTTTTTACTCACAGATTTTGAAAGCATATAACGCCGCGTTAAGGGGTGAATGCCGCCTAAACCAGCTTTCCGCAGACCACTTTCACCACAAAACTCTCTGCATACCCAAAATGCCATGCGGCATGAATCCCACTTGAACGCCTTGTTATGTTTCAAGTACTTATTGTGAAATACTCTGTTTCCCCAGCTCCTCGATATAACTCATTATTTCTTCATAGCCTTGATACAACTCCGGGGGCATAGCATTTTTAAACTCCTGTTTACTCAGGTACGGGGAATACAGAAAGCACTCTAGAAATGAAACATTTATGGCGTTTAACAGTTCATTTCTACTCCGGCAAAACAAAGAGTTAACCCAGAGAAAGCAACTTTCTAGTTCAGCTAACTTCCTCTCTTTGCACAGTTTTTCCGCCACTCTCTGCAAACTAGCCATATCAAGGTGCAACAAACCTTCATTAAACTCTATATCCTCTCGGACTTCTGGATATCGTTTCAGGAATTGGTCATAGAACTCACTAATAAGAACTCTATCACTTACAGACTCATCCCACTCTGGATAATTCAACTTTCCCTCCGGAAACATAACGCTGCGTTAAGGGGTGAATGCCGCATAAACCAACCTTCTGCAGAACACTTTCATCACCAAAAATCACCGCATACCAAAAATGCCACGCGGCATGAATCCCACTTAAACGCCTTGTTATATTGATGCAGGACAAGTCAACTTATTAGTTCAACTGAGATGAAAGCAGCAGTAACGAAAAAATCGCAAAACTGTATCTAAGGTCACTCCTAAGCTTTAGCAGCCTGTTATTATTCAATTGGTCTAAATCTTTACCAAAGAGCATCGGAACAAATAAGAACATACCAAAATGGAAAACTACAAACGGTGGAGCACCTCTAGATCGCCAGTGTTCATTCTCCATTTCACTCCATTCCTCATAAAAGCCCTTGCTAGATTTTATAAGCGGAAACAGTGATACCAACACTGCACAAACCATCAGAGTATTTAATAACTCATTCATATTAGCTCCAGAACTCAAAAAACAATATAACGCCCTGCTAAGGGGTGAGCAATGCACTGCAGAAGTTAACGCGCACCGCCTTAATCACAAAACTCACCGCATGCTAAAAATGCCACGCATTGCGAATCCCACTTAAGCAGTTTGTTAGCTTAAATTTCAGCACCTTAGATTTCCCAAGCCAGAGATTAAACCGATTTGGAAAACCAACAAACCGCTTGAACCTCAAAACCCGAAACAACTCAAATTTTGTAGCCTTTCATGTGCTTTGAAATGCAGCAAAACTTGATAGATCATTTTCTAAGAACTCAAAGCGAAAGCAAAACTTCCAAAGCAACTTTGCGCCAATCTGGCTAACCTCGAGTAACCCAAAAACTCAATTGAGGCAACTGCTCAAAACTCGCGTTGGCAAACAATGTTAATTTGCCGAGAAACCTGAACGAATGGCCAAAGGAAGAAAAAACAGGCTGCAAACAATTGATTTTTATTGTTTTAAGCTAACGCCGCGTTAAGGGGTGAATGCCGCCTAAACCAAGCTTCTGCAGACCACTTTCACCACAAAAATCACCGCAAACTAAAAATGCCACGCGGCATGAATCCCTCTTAAACGCCTTGTTATGTTTAAGGCTCAAAGGGTTAAGTTTGCGATACCAATAGCTTAACTCGACTTACCTTTGCAAACCAAAACCAGACGCTAAAAAGCTGAATTAAATCATAATTTTGATTGTGCCGACTTTGACTTATAACGTGAGAAATCGAAAAGATGGGGCTCTAACTTTGAAATCAAAATCACTTCACTCACCTCGCCTACATTCTGGAATTCAATGAGGCAACTCTCTGAATTTTTAGCGCCCACGAATTGGAGTCCAGAAAACAGCGACCACTGAATTTAACTTGCCGACAAGAACAAAATTAGAAATACGAAGGAACAAAGAAAAGATGCAACTAACTGATTTTACGTGACTAAACATAACGCCCAATTAAGGGGTGAGCAACGCGACCACCCAACCTAAAACATTGTGCCGTAACCACTAAATTTGAAGTAGAAGCAAAAATGCCAAGCGTTGGGAATCCCTCTTAAATTGTTTGTTATGTGATTTTTAATATACTTCGATATCTACACCGAAATGGACAGCATCAGCATACAAACTTTCGATCAAGTAAGACATTGACTCATCCAGAATTCCTTCGATACCGAACTCTTCTTTTTGAACTTCATAAGTAAAATCCAAATCGTCACCGTAATCCAACCCTACACTGTTCCATTTGATTAAGAAGTCATACATTGTATCAAAGCTAATATCATGTCCCAGTGAGTGACAAAAATCATTTCGTATATCGTTAATGTCTTTACTTACAACCACGCCAACATTGTCTATAACGCCTAACTCATAACATTTATCTACTTTTTGGGGAAAGCTCCAGCGCCAGATTTCCTCTCCATGACCACAGTGGTTAAGAATTTTGGCTAGCACCGCCTCGATGACAAGATGCCCTTTCAGCAACATAATTATAAAATCATTACTTTTACCACCACGTCCTAGAAAAATATCGTGGTGGATATGTATGCTAGGCTCAATTTTAGCTTTTCGGACCATGTTGTTACCAAACTCTGATTAAATCACATAACGCCCTGTTAAGGTGTGAGCAACGCAATACCGAAGTTGCCGCAGCCACCTTAAACACTGAATTCAACGCATAGTGAAAATGCCATGCGTTGCGAATCACTCTTAAACAGTTTGTTATGTGTTGTTTCGGATACTATATCCATCGTTTTCGCTAATTGTTTCTTTTTTCGCTCGTTTCCAGTTGTAAGAAATAGTATTCGGTGATTCTTGAGAAATCTCACTTTCCTTTTGTCTAATGGAGTCAACGCGACCTAATAGAGAATTTTCGTCAGAATCGAAGTTAATAATAAACTCTATTTCTTTTTTTATTTCTCCATAGCGACGAGCTGATACTTTATGAATATCAGCTCTCTCAGAGAACTTCATAAAGGTCTGAAATGCAGCAAAAATCGTAGCTGCAATGCTTACTGTAGCCGGTAACCACGGGTAATCAGGAAAATCTGCAAAGGTTAATACACTCGCAAAGGTAGTGAAAACAATAAGCATCACCCCAAGTGACATATGAAATCTACGAAAGCTGATCTCATTAAAGTTATGCGCCATCTGAGCTCTTTTGCAACGAGCCCTCCACTTAAGCAACATAGTTCTTTGATTTTCATTCATTATTTATACTCTAAATTGATAACTTGTGGGTAGACACATAACGCTGCGTTAAGGGGTGAGTGCCGCATAAACCAAGTTTCTGCAGACCATTTTCACCACCAAAACTCACTGCAAACCAAAAATGCCACGCGGCATGAATCCCGCTTAAACGCCTTGTTATGCTTAAGCTTCAATGGGTTATGTTTTCTGGAAACAAGATTAACTCGACTTTGATTCACAAACAAAAGCCAAAAACCAAAAAACTGAAATGACTCATGATTTTGAAAATCAGACTTTGAAATTTGGCAGCTAAAACGAAAAAACCTAAGTTCAAATCTCTGATTGAGCCAACCGCCCTAACCTCGCGCTTCTCCGAAAATTGATTGAGGCAATTCTCGGAATTTTTAGCGCCCAAGAATGGATGTCCAGAAAATAGCGCTCACAAAAGCCAACTTGCCGACAAACACCAAACTGAAAAGCCGAGGGAACAAAGAAAAAACATAAACCACTGATTTTACGTAATTAAGCATAACGCCCAATTAAGGGGTGAACAACGCCTCCACCCAACCTAACGCATTGTGCCATAAACACTAAATTTGAAGTAGAATCAAAAGTGCCAAGCGTTGTGAATCCCTCTTAAATTGCTTGTTATGCTCGTGCTCAAAGAAATTGAAGGACTAAACAAGCAACAAACGCTGGCAGTCCAGCTATAAAGAAAACTAAGCCCGTCTGGTAGTTCATTCGATAGTGCTCACGTTCGTCTTTGTCGAAATCATGCCCTTCTACCATTTTGTAGACTTTGTCTGCTCTAGGGTCATCTAACCGAGTCGTCTTACTATGAACTCCACCTTCCCACATTAGCTTCGCCAAAACCCATATGACGATGACAACAAAGAAAAGAAAGTCGACTAACTGAGTAGTAGCAAAGAATGGAACAAACTGGGCTAGAACGATAACAACAAGAGCCGCTGAGAGGTTAATTAGAACCACTTTTTTGAGTAAATCGAGCAAAATTACCTCCTAGAGCATAACGCCGCATTAAGGGGTGAACAACGCAAACCACCCTACCTAAACCATTGTGCCGTAAACACTTAAGCTAATTCAAACCAAAACTGCCAAGCGTTGTGAATCCCTCTTGAATGCTTTGTTAGTTGCCAAGCCCAAAACTAGGATTTGGAGTTTATTACAGCTTTGCCGACACTGTTTTTATGTGTTTTGAAAAACTAAAATCAGGCGTAGTTTCAAAGCGACTGTCACTGAAAGCACTTGGAACATGGAGCGCCGTAGAAATCGGATTAACAACTCCAGAAAGCTCTTTTAGGCAGACAGTGTTACCAAGCTGACTTTCAACAAGTAAATCGGTTTCTGAAACAGAAGATCCAAACCGCACAAGAAACCAAAGCACGATTTTCACAAACCCAAAAAACTAAAAATTAAAATACGAAAACAAGCCCAAAAACACACGAACATTAGCCCTAAACATTCTGCTTTAGCTACGTTTTCCTCGTTGGCAACTAACGCCCTGTTAAGGTGTGAGCAACGCAATACCAAAGCCACCGCATACCACCTTAAACACTTAAACCAACGCATAGTAAAAATGCCACGCGTTGCGAATCACTCTTAAACAGTTTGTTAGGGCGATTCTTACAGAATGTGACTTAAGTCTTTATTCCATTTATCTAGAACAACCACTTGAAGTCGTTGAGAAACCGCATCTATGGAACATCCAGTTCTCATCGCCAGCGCATTAAAGTGCGAGACGCTTGTAGCTAATTCAGTCTGCATAGACCCTTGACCACATGCATGAGATAGCCCATCAATAGGATTTGTGTAGCCCTTAACCAAACCACGAAACATCCCCTTAAAACCTGAGCTATTTTCAAGAACCTGTAAATGTATGATGGCTCCGGATTTTAGCTCGTCTAACTGTTGGATGGTTGAATTTATATCGTCTATCATTAATGCCTTTAGTGAACCGGGATAAAACCTTTGAGCAATAAATGAGTTAGCTTGCTCCTCTGGTATGTCGTATGCAGTTAAACATCGAAACACGTTACTTCTCAGCTCTCTTTCGATTTCATCAATAGCTCTTAAGGCACTGTTATTTATAGAAACTAAATCCATAACTGCCAAGGCTTTCATTGAATTCTTTCTATCGCCTCTTGGGTTATTTATTACACTATTAACTTCGCTTAGAAACAGCGAGTTGAAATGAAGAATTAAAGCACCTAAATCACTTTTAAATTGCTCAACTGACCAAATTGACGATTCTTGCATAGTTGATTCCTTCATATCGCCCTAACGCCCAATTAAGGTGTGAGCAACGCTACCACGGAACGAAACCATACCACCCTAAACACGAAACCCAACGATGGAATGAAAAAAACCAAGCGTTGGGAATCACTCTTAAATTGTTTGTTATACGACAGCTTGCAACAACTCTTGCTCTACTTTTTTAAACGCTGTCAGTTCTTGCTCTGCCCTACCACTTGCTACCGTTACCCATTGCAAACCAACCTCATCTTGATGTTCAAACTCAATTTGAAGCTGATACTTTGAGCGAAAAATAGAGAGCAAAAAAACTACTGGGAATGTGATGGCTAGAGCTACAACTCCAGCATTGATATCAAATCCCCAAGGTGTAGCAAATGGCTCGAATATCCATAAAATGCTTGAAGCTATAGCTGAAGTAACAAACGCCTTGACTAGATGCGACCTCAGTTTGTTTTTGACTACTTTGACGCTCTTAATTTTGGAAAGCTCATAGACATCTTCCCTGATAGACAGGCGACCATTAGCTATTGAAAAATCAGAAATATCATACATACCATTTCCTCGTTTGGGTTAAAAAGTTACAGAAAGCATTCCCACAAACGATTCAACGAATATTAACCATAAGGAAATGATATGCAACATATTTTAACGCCGTACGTCGTATAACGCCCAATTAAGGGGTGAGCAACGCTACCACCCAACCTAAGGCATTGTGCCATAAACACTAAATTTGAAGTAGAAGCAAAAATGCCGAGCGTTGTGAATCCCTCTTAAATTGCTTGTTATGTTACGGAGCTATCAGTGATTGCGCAAACTCTCGCATATGACGCGCATTATCAGCAGTTTCCGCATCACCACAAGCCTGTCCATAATATTTGATATCCGGTGATGAATAGACTGGCAACGGCTTCTCTGCATAAGTCATTACCGTACCTGCTTCATGACACAATGCCCCAAAGGCATAGGGCTTAATTTGCTTGTGATGCTCTTTTAGGAGTTGCCCTTTTAACCAATGTATTGCTGTGTTGTCGTGCCATGCCCAAGCCAGATGCCCCAACTCATGCTCAAGTACATGAAGTTCTGCATCAGAAGATAGAACTAAAAAACTGCGACTAAAATTTACATGAGCTGTTCCTACACTGTCTTTTGCAAAAGGAAAGTCTTTAGGAAGAACTAGAACATAATAGCTTCCAATTTTTTGCATTGGCTCAAGAGTCGAGTTACCAACATTTAGGAGTAACTGTTGATGTAACTTACCACTGTCTAGACTTTTAAAACTGGTCAAATCAAGTTTGGTGATTCCTGACAGAGTCCTTCTAATTGGAATGCAAGAGTTCTCTAGAACAAGGTTTGAATAGTCAATAAACTCTTCAATTCGTGCCTCACTAATGGAGCCATCTGTGAAAAAATGCACTGGCGTATCAATTTTAGGGACGGAATCACACACGGGGAGCGATAACTCCTCACCACTTCGTTTACCGACAAAAAATAGAGCGGTCACACCGAGTAAACAACCGCCAACTAACAACTTTTTATTCATTCAATTACTCGTAAAGTGCAGTAACATAACGCCGCATTAAGGTGTGAGCAACGCTACCACGAAACCTAACCATACCACCGTAAACACATAACCCAACGATGGAATGAAAAATGCCAAGCGTTGGGAATCACTCTTAAATGCTTTGTTATATGTGTGCGTAAGAAACTGGATTAGTCCTCTCTACAAAGTCAGAACCCACTAAGAGCGGTTTGTACTCGATAACATTACCATTGTCGTCACTATGTACATCGAAACAATACAATTCTGCTGCCATTTTTCCATCAGTCAGATCTCGAACAATTGTTGCATCAAAAAACTGTCCGTTTTCTAAAAGTAGCCAACTATGTATTTTTTGACCTTTATGTTCAATACCTTCTGCAAGCTGCTCCTTCAAATCGTCTAAGTTACAAGACATATATGGAGTACCATTAACAATTGCATCACCCAAGATTATTTCAGATTTGTAGCCATATCTGGCAAAGGCATTTTTAAGGTTCGAATGGACTAGCAAGCACGCACCAGCTAGATGATCGTAGCCCAACTGAGCCTGAAGCATGTCCACGATTTGAAATAGTTTGTTGAAGTCATTCTTGTCTAGCGCACGATATTCAAGCAATTCAGGGGATAAAGATAACTTTTTAGATTCCGAGTATGCCGCCTCTAAACTATACACATGATTTTTATGCTTATCTTTTAGTTCTTCAAACATTCTTTGTTTCCTTTTGTACACTAGCCAATTCAAACATATAACGCCCGCTTAAGTGGTGAGCAACGTTACCACGACACTCAACCATTACACCGTAAACACATAAGCTAACTCAAACCAAAACCGCCGAGCGTTGCGAATCCGTCTTAAAGCGTTTGTTATAAATCTGTATTCGTTGCGTTCAAACCTACTTTTTTCAGCACCACTTCTTTAATAGAATCCGCAAACTCAACTGCTGATTGAAATGAGCCAGTCGAATCTGTGTATTTAAACAAGACATCCCCTTGAAAAGCCTTTGCCTCAACTATTTCAATTATTCGCGAATGATCAAATTGAAAATTTACACAAAACATCAGTTCATTCTTTTCAGGAAAGCATTCAAAATCATCAATCAATTTGCTAACGTAAATTGGCTTTACTAGCTGTTTCTGTCCATTCACAAAAACTTCTACCCTCCCTCGAGTACCAAACAGGGAGTTTAGATGGTTTTCCAAAACTTGCAGCCGCTCTACAAAAAGCGCTGTCAAATTATCTTCCTGCTGCTTTTTGAGCTTTAACTCATGCTCAACACGTTCAAACAGAGAACCCTGTTCCCCGTCGGGTTTCCAGTCAGATGAAAACATAGCTTTAATCAATTTCCACATAACTGCTCCTTTAGATTTATAACGCCCAATTAAGGGGTGAACAACGCCTCCCCCTAAACCTAAAGTATTGTGCCATAAACACTAAATTCGAAGTAGAAGCAAAAGTGCCAAGCGTTGTGAATCCCTCTTAAATTGCTTGTTATGAATATGCTACGCACGCACTGTTTTATAGAACTTTTTATGTCTATTCATTAAGTACAAACCTAGCGAAGCAATCAATGCACATGCAATGACACTAATCCAAGTTGTATTAAATCCATATTTATCGATCATATATCCAATAAGCACAAAACTTGGCATAACAAATACACTTCGAAGGGTGACTAAAACACCCTGTATTCGTCCCCTATGGCTAGAAGGTGAGTTGTTTGCTAAATATACCCCTTCCTTTGTCAGCAAAAGTACTTCACCAGCTGCTAAGAAGAACCAAGCAAAAAAGTGAACCGGTATATTAGGAAATACCATCACTAAGCTGTAGCCAACAACAAATAGCAAACCAGCATAAGCCAAACTTACTACCTCTGTTTTTTCTGACGTTAGCTTCATCAATACTGGTGTGATGACGACTACCACGATACATGCATAAGTCATTAGTTGACCAAAAATCACTGCCCCTTTATCACCAAATATTGAACTCAAGTACAAGGGGCTAGCCATAGTCATTTGATTGAGTGCGTACCACAACAGACCACATAAAAAAGTGAAAACTATTAATCTGGGTCTTGAAGCAAGTACACTCCATACGCTGCCATCTACTGGTTTTTCTGATTCATTTTCACTAATGCTTTCTTTAGCTTGAGTCTGGTTCACCAAACCATAAATGATAAAGACACCAAATAGAGCCGCTAACCCATTTCCCCAGAATATCCATTCTGTATAACTCCAGAACAAATATCCAGCGATCACAGGACCAATCGCTGAGCCTAGGTTATACGTTAGGTAACTAAGAGACATTACAGCATCGCGGTTTTCTGACGTTGATAGGTCTGCCACTAGCGCATTACTTGCTGGTAATGCTAACCCTATGAAAAAGTAAGCACAAAATAATGAGCCAGGTACAAGCAACTGATTCTCGGGGAAGAAGCCACAAAACAATAGTAGAATGGCACCAAACAGTTCCCCACATATCATGGTGCGCTTGTGTCCAAACGAATCAGATAATTTGCCACCAAGAAACCCACCGACCAAGTAAGTGGCTGTTACAGTCATTGCCAGCATCCCAGCAATAGTGACGGAGTAACCCAGTTTATCCGTTAAAAGAAGTACTAAAAAAGGGATAATGAAGTTACCCATACCTAGAATCATCCTAGCTACAGCTAGATAGTATATATTTTTTGGCAATCCTTTATATATTGAGATTGAGGAAAGTAATTTATTGATGAGAGCTCCTTGCTATAGTTTTATAAATATTCATAACGCCGCGTTAAGGGGCGCAGGCACGCAATACAAAAGTGACCGCATAGCACCTTAACCACTAAACCCAACGCAAATTGGAAATGCCACGCGTGCCAAGTCCCTCTTAAACGCTTTGTTATAACCACATGTTCTCGCGGACTTCATAATGGCTCACGTGGAGATCAGGATTTAATTTGTACTTCTCGTCTTCTGGGTACAACTTAGCAATACTGATATCTTCACCTGCAAACGACTTAATACAATCTAGGTCTTCCCAGTAAGTCAGCAACGTGATTTCAGCATCATCTCCTAAATCTCGATTCAGAATTTGTGCCCCAAGAAAACCTTTGGTGGCTGATGTGTCTTTTATGCCTGTCTCGTAAAGGTACACAATAAACCCTTCTTCATGCTCCTTCGGACAGGTAGCTTTCCATTCCCTTGCTATCATAAATACTCCATTTTATGCCGTGGTTATAACGCCGCGTTAAGGGGCGCAGGCACGCAATACAAAAGTGACCGCATCACACTTTAACCACTAAACTTACCGCAAATTGAAAATGCCACGCGTGCCAAGTCCCTCTTAAACGCTTTGTTAGGCCCTCAAGTCGCTTACAACCGTAGTCTCAATCTTGGGTAAATGCTTAGCTTCATTGACATAATCTATAAACATCGTACAGCTTTCAATGTTAGAGACTTTCCAAACCCCATTAGTTAAGGTCAAAGTCCAAATTGTTTCGACATCTTTGAATTTTTTACTCCCTTCAACAATTTTTCCTGTCTCTTTAACCATTAGGTAATCTTGAGTTTCTCCCGTAATAGCAACCACAACCATAGAACCTTCGTGTTCTACAGATTGATTCCTATGAACAAATAGTAACGGCTTAATTTTGGACAAATGGGTTACCTTACATACATTAACCAACCCTTGTTTTTTCCAATTCTCAAGATGTACTTGCTGCTGATTTTGCCAATACCAATCTGTCATCCAGTCTGAAACACTCGATAGGTCTTCACTCTCCCAACCAGCATGCACTCGATAGAAACAATCCTTGACTCTTTCTTGTACTTTTAACCACTCAAACAGTTCACTATAGCCAGCCATAAACCTTAGATCTTTTCTAGCACGTTGCTCAGCTAGTTTCTCCTTACAAAAGGCGTACACTATAAATGGTGAAAAAAAGACTAATAAACATAGTATTATTACCTTTCCCCAGAATGTCTCAGATAATACGCTTGCAATTTTTCCTCCAGGGCCAGCAAATGCGGGCTCTGCCACCACTAAACATGCAACAACAATTGCCGACAAATAAACCACTAATTTACTCATTGAACCTCCTTGTATACTATTTGGGCCTAACGCCCAATTAAGGGGTGAGCAACGCTACCACCCAACCTAAGGCATTGTGCCATAAACACTAAATTTGAAGTAGAAGCAAAAATGCCGAGCGTTGTGAATCCCTCTTAAATTGCTTGTTATGTTACGGAGCTATCAGTGATTGCGCAAACTCTCGCATATGACGCGCATTATCAGCAGTTTCCGCATCACCACAAGCCTGTCCATAATATTTGATATCCGGTGATGAATAGACTGGCAACGGCTTCTCTGCATAAGTCATTACCGTACCTGCTTCATGACACAATGCCCCAAAGGCATAGGGCTTAATTTGCTTGTGATGCTCTTTTAGGAGTTGCCCTTTTAACCAATGTATTGCTGTGTTGTCGTGCCATGCCCAAGCCAGATGCCCCAACTCATGCTCAAGTACATGAAGTTCTGCATCAGAAGATAGAACTAAAAAACTGCGACTAAAATTTACATGAGCTGTTCCTACACTGTCTTTTGCAAAAGGAAAGTCTTTAGGAAGAACTAGAACATAATAGCTTCCAATTTTTTGCATTGGCTCAAGAGTCGAGTTACCAACATTTAGGAGTAACTGTTGATGTAACTTACCACTGTCTAGACTTTTAAAACTGGTCAAATCAAGTTTGGTGATTCCTGACAGAGTCCTTCTAATTGGAATGCAAGAGTTCTCTAGAACAAGGTTTGAATAGTCAATAAACTCTTCAATTCGTGCCTCACTAATGGAGCCATCTGTGAAAAAATGCACTGGCGTATCAATTTTAGGGACGGAATCACACACGGGGAGCGATAACTCCTCACCACTTCGTTTACCGACAAAAAATAGAGCGGTCACACCGAGTAAACAACCGCCAACTAACAACTTTTTATTCATTCAATTACTCGTAAAGTGCAGTAACATAACGCCCTGTTAAGGTGTGAGCAACGCAATACCGATGCTGCCGCATAACACCTTAAACACTAGACACAACGCATAGTAAAAATGCCACGCGTTGCGAATCACTCTTAAACAGTTTGTTATATTTTTAGTACAGCTCACTCATAATCTTAGGCATGTCAGCCATTGTAACTATACCGAGCAACTTTTGTTCTGGTTTGCCTGAGTGCGTGATCAGAATTGCATCCAGAGCCTTACCTTTTGATGTCGCTTTTTCAAACTTTGCCACTGCCTTACCATAAGTTTGATCTTGCGGTAAAATCTCGTAATTGTCAGAAAACTCTTGATGTGCCATAACTTCTTCAACCGTTGCTTCCGATGTACAGAAAAGACCTTCAAAAGCATCAGACCCAAGCCATCTAGAAATCGTATTTGACGACAACACACCAAACAAAGTGCCCCCCGATAGAATTGGGACCTGTGAAAAATCATTTTTCCTCATTTCGAGCAAAACTTTTTGAATAGTATCCGACTTGTCGAAAGTTAAGAGTTCAACTGAGCACAGTTTCAATAGCCGAGGCTGTGAAATTATTTTTGCTCTAAGTTCTTTTATACGTTCAACGACTTGTTCTGAGGGTGATGCTACATGTGCACCACTAAATCTTTCATGGCTTAGCAAGTTTCTTAAACTTGCAAACGTGCCCAGTTCACCAATATAGCGACTGACGACTCTATTTTTTGTTTTAGATTCTTGTAGCATTTTGCTAAATGACTTGTGTTCGTCGCTATTGGTTAGTACACGTAAGTACTTTTCGATTTCACAAAATTCACTTAGAAAATCTTCGACTAAACTCATATCTCCCCCGAAAATATAACGCTGCGTTAAGGGGTGAGTGCCGCATAAACCAAGTTTCTGCAGACCATTTTCACCACCAAAACTCACTGCAAACCAAAAATGCCACGCGGCATGAATCCCGCTTAAACGCCTTGTTATGCTTAAGCTTCAATGGGTTATGTTTTCTGGAAACAAGATTAACTCGACTTTGATTCACAAACAAAAGCCAAAAACCAAAAAACTGAAATGACTCATGATTTTGAAAATCAGACTTTGAAATTTGGCAGCTAAAACGAAAAAACCTAAGTTCAAATCTCTGATTGAGCCAACCGCCCTAACCTCGCGCTTCTCCGAAAATTGATTGAGGCAATTCTCGGAATTTTTAGCGCCCAAGAATGGATGTCCAGAAAATAGCGCTCACAAAAGCCAACTTGCCGACAAACACCAAACTGAAAAGCCGAGGGAACAAAGAAAAAACATAAACCACTGATTTTACGTAATTAAGCATAACGCCGCATTAAGGTGTGAGCAACGCTACCACGAAACCTAACCATACCACCGTAAACACATAACCCAACGATGGAATGAAAAATGCCAAGCGTTGGGAATCACTCTTAAATGCTTTGTTATATGTGTGCGTAAGAAACTGGATTAGTCCTCTCTACAAAGTCAGAACCCACTAAGAGCGGTTTGTACTCGATAACATTACCATTGTCGTCACTATGTACATCGAAACAATACAATTCTGCTGCCATTTTTCCATCAGTCAGATCTCGAACAATTGTTGCATCAAAAAACTGTCCGTTTTCTAAAAGTAGCCAACTATGTATTTTTTGACCTTTATGTTCAATACCTTCTGCAAGCTGCTCCTTCAAATCGTCTAAGTTACAAGACATATATGGAGTACCATTAACAATTGCATCACCCAAGATTATTTCAGATTTGTAGCCATATCTGGCAAAGGCATTTTTAAGGTTCGAATGGACTAGCAAGCACGCACCAGCTAGATGATCGTAGCCCAACTGAGCCTGAAGCATGTCCACGATTTGAAATAGTTTGTTGAAGTCATTCTTGTCTAGCGCACGATATTCAAGCAATTCAGGGGATAAAGATAACTTTTTAGATTCCGAGTATGCCGCCTCTAAACTATACACATGATTTTTATGCTTATCTTTTAGTTCTTCAAACATTCTTTGTTTCCTTTTGTACACTAGCCAATTCAAACATATAACGCTGCGTTAAGGGGTGAATGCCGCCTAAACCAACTTTCCGCAGACCACTTTCACCACCAAAACTCACTGCAAACCAAAAATGCCACGCGGCATGAATCCCGCTTAAACGCCTTGTTATGTTTAAGACTCGAACGGTTAAGTTTTACGATACCAATAGCTTAACTCGACTTAACTTTGAAAACCAAAACCAGACGCTAAAAAGCTGAATTAACTCATAAATTTGATTCTAATGATTTCAAGTTTTAGCGTGAGAAACCGAAAACTAGAGCTCAAACTTTGAAACCAAGACGCTTTATTCGACTCACAAACGTACTGAACTTTAATGAGGCAACTCTCTGAACTTTTAGCGCCCACGAATTGGAGTCCAGAAAACAGCGAACACTGAAGTTAACTTGCCGACAAGACCAAAATTAGAAAGCAAAAAAAATCTGCAACCAACTGATTTTACGTGACTAAACATAACGCTGCGTTAAGGGGTGAATGCCGCATAAACCAAGCTGCCGCAGACCACTTTCACCACCAAAACTCACTGCAAACCAAAAATGCCACGCGGCATGAATCCCTCTTAAACGCCTTGTTATGTTTAAGGCTCAAAGGGTTAAGTTTGCGATACCAATAGCTTAACTCGACTTACCTTTGCAAACCAAAACCAGACGCTAAAAAGCTGAATTAAATCATAATTTTGATTGTGCCGACTTTGAGTTTTAACGTGAGAAATCGAAAAGATGGGGCTCTAACTTTGAAATCAAAATCACTTCACTCACCTCGCCTACATTCTGGAATTCAATGAGGCAACTCTCTGAATTTTTAGCGCCCACGAATTGGAGTCCAGAAAACAGCGACCACTAAACGTAACTTGCCGACAAGACCAAAATTAGAAAGCTGAGAAAGCAAAGAAAAGATGCAACCAACTGATTTTACGTGACTAAACATAACGCCCAATTAAGGGGTGAGCAACGCTACCACCCAACCTAAGGCATTGTGCCATAAACACTAAATTTGAAGTAGAAGCAAAAATGCCGAGCGTTGTGAATCCCTCTTAAATTGCTTGTTATGTGCAAACTCAAAGCTCGGAGTAACGTAGCCTTGGTTTAGGGTTAAAATACACAAGAAAGTCATTATTTTCAGTGTCTTTAGTGAAATATACTCTTATAACCTTTTCTTCTCCCCATGTTTGGAAAGCAATCGAAGAAACATTTTCTTTAAATACATCAAAAACAACCACTTCATCTTGAACCAATTTCACGCTCACTGAACAGTTACAAAATGGTGAATGAGTAAAGATTAAGCTATCTCCATTATCGTACTGCATTATAAATGAGAATTGTCCTTCATCATGGCTGTACTCTTCAGACCAACCGAATCCTCTTTCAAAAAAATCCAATTCATCTGGGAATTCATAATTCAAGTGCGCGACCTCTTATTATTGAACTTGCACATAACGCCCAATTAAGGGGTGAGCAACGCTACCACCCAAACCTAAAGCATTGTACCGTAAACACTAAATTTGAAGTAGAAGCAAAAGTGCCAAGCGTTGTGAATCCCTCTTAAATTGCTTGTTAGCTGGTTGTCTCCACAACATCGGAGGCGACCAAATTGAAACTTGTAGCCTGAATAAACCACTCATGCCAAGGCATCGTTTCCTTAAAGCCATCAAAGTGGAATGTGCTTCCATCAAACTTCGCATTCATGATTTCATCAATTGGGTACTCTGGCGTTTTGTGGCTGATAGGCGCAACATTATTTAACCAGGTGAGACTTTTTTCATTGGATACGTTGTATAGAGTCATCACCCCATTTTGAACAATTAGATCGCTTCCATTTGAACTTGGGTGCTCTTTGCTGATGAAAATACCACTGAGAACGATGATAATTTTAGAGTCAGTTCTGGAGACATCTTCGATAGATACATCATGAAAGTTCATCTTCTCAAAGTCGGTATTAATTTCCATATAACCTCCTACCAGCTAACGCCGCGTTAAGGGGTGAATGCCGCCTAAACCAGCTTTCCGCACACCACCATCACCACCAAAACTAGCCGCATGAAAAAAATGCCACGCGGCATGAATCCCTCTTAAACGCCTTGTTATGTTTAAGACTCGAACGGTTAAGTTTTACGATACCAAGAGCTTAGCTCGACTTAACTTTGAAAACCAAAACCAGACGCTAAAAAGCTGAATTAAATCATAAATTTGATTCTAATGATTTTGAGTTTTAGCGTGAAAAACCGAAAACTTGAAACTAAGATGGCTTCATTCACTCGCAAATTCACTGAATTTCAATGAGGCAACTCTCTGGATTTTTCGCGCCCACGAATAGGAGTCCAGAAAACAGCGACCACCGAAAGCCTACTTGCCGACAAGACCAGAATTAGAAAGCAAAAAAATCTGCAACCAACTGATTTTACGTGACTAAACATAACGCCGCATTAAGGTGTGAGCAACGCTACCACGAAACCCCACCATACCACCGTAAACACAAAACCCAACGATGGAATGAAAAATGCCAAGCGTTGGGAATCACTCTTAAATGCTTTGTTAGGCATTTACTGTTTTTTCTTGAACTCATTTACTTTTACTAATAAGTCGGCGGATAACCATGAACTAACTAATTCGGGTTCAGTATTACATGCTATTTCTTCCTTTGATAACGAAGCGATGAATTTTTCTGTACTTGTCCAAGAACAAACCACCTCACGATCATCATTTATATAGACTACCTCTCCTGAATCTGTATCAAGGCATAAAAGCTCATGCCAATCACCTTGAAATGGAATTAAGTTATCAGGAACATCCCATTCCTGTCGAAGCTTAAGGCCTGATTCAATTTCTACCAGAGACCAAAAAGGTAGAACGATATTTTCGAAACACGTATTAATTTTGATTGAGCAATATTCCGTATTATATGCTTCAACATTTGAAAGAAACTCGCTGTTCAATTTTTCCTCCTGGAAT
This sequence comes from Vibrio vulnificus NBRC 15645 = ATCC 27562, assembly GCF_002224265.1. Taxonomy (NCBI): domain Bacteria; kingdom Pseudomonadati; phylum Pseudomonadota; class Gammaproteobacteria; order Vibrionales; family Vibrionaceae; genus Vibrio; species Vibrio vulnificus. The sequence goes on along the minus strand of NZ_CP012881.1, from coordinate 2,943,001 downwards.
GCCTAACGCCAAATTAAGGTGTGAACAACGCAGACACCTTAGCTTAAGCATTGTGCCATAAACACTAAACTGGCTTGAAGTGAAAGCGCCAAGCGTTGTGAATCACTCTTAAATTTATTGTTATATTTTGGGAACGTTAGTGATGAATTTGTCCACTTCTTTGTAAAACTTAGACGGTTCATTTTGAACCCAGTGATTGGCCCCTTCGAACGAAACATTGTTTAATGTAGAAATGAATTTAGTAGCTCGTTCACAACCACTTAAACTCTGTGTACCCCAAAAGTAAACTTTAGGTATCGATAAGCTTTCATAAACTTGGCCCCAACTAACAACCCCCCGCATATCTTGGGTTGCGTGCTGAGCATAAATTTCACTAGCTGTATTACCTAGAACGACTGGTTCACAACGCCTAACAGACGAAAGATACTTAATACCAGCTCCGTGGCTCCAAGACATAGAAAAACGTTGTGAAAAACCTGTACCTTTCACCCATTTGGAAAATTCATCACTACTTAACTCAGAGTATTGTTCAGCAATAATCTGGGACAAAATTATATTCTCTTCATGGACCCCACCTTCGGCATTAATAAAGCCACGTACAACACCTTTCGTATCGTATTTGCAAACCAAGGTAGACGTATCACCTCCCCAAGAGTGCCCAAGGAGAAAACAATCATGAACCTTTAATTGCTCAAGAGCTTTTAATATACGTTTTGCTTGAGTTTCCGTAGAGTGGGAGATAACTGAAGCAGGAGAATAACCGTAACCACACAAATCAAACATTATCAGGTTATAATTCGGCAACCAGTCGAATGCATCCGCAAAGCAGAGATGCGACTCGCCTAAACCGTGAATCAACACTAGCGTTTCTTGAGATTCTTTGAGTTCAGTAGACAAACAATAAAGCTGGTCACCATCGATATCTAACCATTTTTCTACTAACACATTACCCTCGCACTTCTAACAACTGAATTAAGATCTATCATAACTAATTCAGCCCGAAACGAAAGGTAGATTTGATGAAAAATATAACGCCCTGCTAAGGGGTGAGCAACGCAATACCTAAGCCGCCGCAAACCACCTTAATCACTAAATTCAACGCATAGTAAAAATGCCACGCGTTGCGAATCCCTCTTGAGCAGTTTGTTAGTTTGCAAACCCAAAGCGTTGATTTTACGTTATTTCAAACTTTGCAAACAATAAACTTTATGTGTTTTGATGCATCTAAGTCAGGCGTAGTCTCAAAGCGGCTACTCAATGAAACCACTTGGAACAAACAACGCCGCAGAAAACGAACTCACAACACCAAAAAGCGCTTTTGGAAAACCAATCTCACAGTGCGGACTTTCAACAAAGTCACTAAAACCACGTGAACTTTCCACACCAGAGAAAACGTCATTTCAGCGAATAAACCGGCTTTTGTACCAACAAACTCAACGAGCAGAGTTTCAGCAAAAAAGTTCAACCCAGTTAACCCAAAAATCGCCGCACCAAAGAACAAATCAACCGTAGAAACGCTGCCAATTTGGGTTTTTCACCACGCTAGTTAACACTGAAATTGAACGCCGATATGACGATTTCGACTTTGAGCTTTTACCACTAGACCTTGCGATATAGCTGCGTTTTTCCTCTTGCAAACTAACGCCCAATTAAGGGGTGACCAACGCTACCACCCAACCTAAAGCATTGCACCGTAACCACTAAAATTGAAGTAGAAGCAAAAATGCCAAGCGTTGGGAATCCCTCTTAAATTGTTTGTTAGGTGCTTTCTACCGCGCTTATGAAGTTATAAAAAAACGCATCCTCTGAGTCGATAACAAACTCCAACTGTTTGTACATGCGCGCAGCAGGTTCATTATTTTTAAAACAACTCAATGTTAAATCCAGTTGCTGTGAATTTGCCTGTTGTTTGAGTTTTTGAATGACCGTTGATGCGAAACCTTTCCTTTGACTATCCGTGTAGATAATGAGCAGGTGGATGTGGATACTACTCGATTTAAGGCGACTGCATACATAGCCAACTTTTTCACCATTGCACAAAATCCAACTAAACCACTCTGGTTTTAACTTAGATTCAAACGAAGTTCTTTGAAAATTTTCATCCCAACCAATTGCACTATCAACGATTGGCTTCATATATAATCTGAAATCATCGAATGCCGACGAGTGTTCGTGTTTTTTAAATTTTGAAAGAATAATTTCCATATGTCACCTAACGCTGCGTTAAGGGGTGAATGCCGCCTAAACCAACCTTCCGCAGACCACTTTCACCTCCAAAACTCACTGCAAACCAAAAATGCCACGCGGCATGAATCCCGCTTAAACGCCTTGTTATGTAGCTAGTCACCGCCACCAAAATCAAGAAAGTTTACTCCACCGGAACTATCTAAAGTCGTGTTCGTAACTTTACATTTTGGTGCCGAATTTACCTCTGCATATAACAGGTAACTTTCAAACGAAGGAACTTCCGACACGTTAAATAAGAGCTCACCAACAGACTTTTGAAACTCTAACAAGTCGCCTAAGTCTTCTTGTAACTCGATAGCCAACTCATTGCTGTATGGCAGCAACATGCCGTAAGAAACTGACTTATAAAACTGGTCATCACTGCGCTTAATCTCGCTCAATGCCCAACTAATTTCCTGAAAAGAATAAACGGGCTTTTTCCCAAACTTAGCACACAGTTTCGGAGCCATATCTTTAGCTACTGACTGAACATAAGACTTTTTATTCAAAAAGTTAAGCACACCGAATCTCCTTGCTACATAACGCCCTGTTAAGGTGTGAGCAACGCAATACCGATGCCGCCGCATACCACCTTAGACACTAAACGCAACGCATAGTAAAAATGCCACGCGTTGCGAATCACTCTTAAACAGATTGTTATGTGTTTTTTATGCCTGCCATTTTTCGAATAAACACATTGAGTTCTTGATGTAATTCTATGTATTTTGAAAGCATATCTTCATGGGCAGAAATGTTGTCTAAATCTTCTTCAAAAACCTGACGTGTGATCTCTTTGTCTAATGCATGCAATGATTCAACACACTGCATAAACTTTTTTGGCAATAGCGGTTTTTGAACATTAATTAGAACAAACAACCTTTCGTCCAGAACCTTATAAGCCTTGGGGTTGCTAGGCGCTTTCGTTTGATGTTCAGGGTCACTAGAAGAATACTCATAATCTATAGCTTGCTTTGTTTCGTGAATTACTTCAGACAACTCTTTGGACAAATTAAGTAGTTCTGCTTTATTCAGCTCCCAAACCCTTTCTCGTTCTTGGCTTTTTACTGAGTCAAAGTGAATTGCGGCAGCTATCGCTGTTGCTATAGCAATGACAATGTTCACAGACAACGATGAGTCAAAGTCAAACCGAAGATCTAATGCTACGTACCAAATTGTTGCTGCGAACCCTAAGATCACACCAAATACTACTTTTATCAAAATAACTCCGAACTACTTCAAAACACATAACGCCGCGTTAAGGGGTGAATGCCGCATAAACCAACTTTCCGCAGACCACTTTCACCACCAAAACCACCGCATACCAAAAATGCCACGCGGCATGAATCCCTCTTAAACGCCTTGTTATGTTTAAGACTCAAAGGGTTAAGTTTTGCGATACCAAGAGCTTAACTCGACTTATCTTTGAAAACCAAAGTTAGAAGCTAAAAAGCTGAATTAACTCATAAATTTGATTGTACTTATATTGAGATTTTAGCGAGAGAAACCGAAATCTGGTGCTCAAACGTTGAAACTAACATCGCTTCATTCGACTCACAAACGCACTGAATTTCAATGAGGCAACTCTTTGAATTTTTAGCGTCCACGAATTGGAGTCCAGAAAACAGTGCCCAATGAGGTTAACTTGCCGACAAGACCAAAATTAGAAAGCCGAGAATGCAAAGAAGAGATGCAACCAACTGATTTTACGCGATTAAACATAACGCCGCGTTAAGGGGTGAATGCCGCATAAACGAACCTTCCGCAGACCACTTTCACCACCAAAACCAACCGCATACCAAAAATGCCACGCGGCATGAATCCCTCTTAAACGCCTTGTTATGTTTAAGACACAAAGGGTTAAGTTTTACGAAACCAATAGCTTAACTCGACTTAACTTTGCAAACCAAAACTAGAAGCTAAAAAACTGAATTAACTCATAAATTTGATTGTACTGATATTGAGTTTTAGCGTGAGAAACCGAAAAACTGGTGCTCAAACTTTGAAACTAAGATCGCTTCATTCGACTCAAAAACGCACTGAACTTTAATGAGGCAACTCTCTGAATTTTTAGCGCCCACGAATTGGAGTCCAGAAAACAGCGAACACTGAAGTTAACCTGCCGACAAGACCAAAATTAGAAAGCCGAGAGTACAAAGAAAAGATGCAACCAACTGATTTTACGTGACTAAACATAACGCTGCGTTAAGGGGTGAATGCCGCCTAAACCAGCTTTCCGCAGAACACTTTCACCACCAAAACTCACCGCAAACTAAAAATGCCACGCGGCATGAATCCCGCTTAAACGCCTTGTTATGCTTAAGCTTCAATGGGTTACGTTTGACCAGAACCAAGATTAACTCGACTTTGATTCACAAACAAAAGCCAAAACGTAGAAAACCGAAATGAATCATAGTTTTGATAATCAGGCTCGGATTTTTGGCAAATCTAGTTTGAAGTTTGAAAACCTAGAAATGGATTTCTGATTGAGCCAACCGCCCTAACCTCGCGCTTGCCCGAAAATTGAATGAGGCAATTCTCTGAATTTCCAGCACCAAAGAATAAGAGTCCGAAAAACAGCGCTCAAAAAAGCCGACTTGCCGACAAACACAAAACTGAAAAGCCTAGGGAACAAAGAAAAGCATAAACCACTGATTTTAGGTGATTAAGCATAACGCCGCGTTAAGGGGTGCAGGCACGCACTACAAAAGCTACCGCACAGCGACTTAATCACTGAACCCAACGCAAACTGAAAATGCCACGCGTGCCAAATCCCACTTAAACGCTTTGTTATGCTTAAGCTTCAATGGGTTACGTTTTTCTGGAAACAAGATTAACTCGACTTTGAATCACAAACAAAAACCAAAACGTAGAAAACCGAAATGAATCATAGTTTTGATAATCAGGCTCGGATTTTGGCAAAACTGGCTTGGAGTTTAAAAACCAAAAATGGATTTCTGATTGAGCCAGCCGTACTAACCTCGCGCTTGCCCGAAAATAGAATGAGGCAACACTCAGAATTTTCAGCGCCAAAGAATTGATGTCCGAAAAACAGCGCTCAAAACAGCCAACTTGCCGACAAACACCAAACTGAAAAGCTGAGGGAGCAAAAAACCATAAACCACTGATTTTACGTGATTAAGCATAACGCTGCGTTAAGGGGTGAATGCCGCATAAACCAAGCTGCCGCAGACCACTTTCACCACCAAAACTCACTACAAACCAAAAATGCCACGCGGCATGAATCCCGCTTAAACGCCTTGTTATGTTTAAGACACAAAGGGTTGAGTTTGCGATACCAAGAGCTTAACTCGACTTACCTTTGCAAACCAAAACCAGACGCTAAAAAGCTGAATTAACTCATAAATTTAGTTTTAATGACTTTGGGTTTTAGCGTGAGAAACAGAAAACTTGAGCTCAAACTTAAAACTAAGGCAGCTTCATTCGACTCACAAGCGCACTGAATTTCAATGAGGCAATTCTCTGAATTTTTCGCGCCCACGAATTGGAGTCCAGAAAACAGCGAACACTGAAGTTAACTTGCTGACAAGACCAAAATTAGAAAGCTGAGAAAGCAAAGAAAAGATGCAACCAACTGATTTTACGTGACTAAACATAACGCCGCGTTAAGGGGTGAGTGCCGCATAAACCAAATTTCTGCAGACCATTTTCACCACCAAAACTCACTGCAAACCAAAAATGCCACGCGGCATGAATCCCACTTAAACGCCTTGTTATGCTTAAGATTCAATAGCTTACGATTTACTAAAAACAAGATTAACTCGACTTAGATTTACACGCAAAGCCAAAACGTAGAAAACCGAAATGAATCATGGTTTTGAGAATCAGACTTGGAATTTTGGCAAAATCCAATTTGAAGTTTGAAACCTAGAAATGGATTTCTGATTGAGCCAACCGCCCTAACCTCGCGCTGGCCCAAAAATTGATTGAGGCAACTCTCTGAATTTCTAGCGCCAAAGAATAAGTGTCCGAAAAACAGCGCTAAAAACAGCCAACTTGCCGACAAACACAAAACTAATCAGCTAAGGGAACAAAGAAAAACCATAACCAACTGATTTTACGTGATTAAGCATAACGCTGCGTTAAGGGGTGAGTGCCGCACAAACCAACCTTCCGCATACCACTTTCATCACCAAAACCAACCGCAAACCAAAAATGCCACGCGGCATGAATCCCTCTTAAACGCCTTGTTATGGCTTGGACTTAAGGTGTTCTTTACTTGCCTGATTTAATCATTTCTATGATTTTGTTGGCTTTTTCGAAGTGATCTAGCTGGTGAGTTTGAATCCACCAAGTAGCTGCTTCCATTAACAACATTGGATCGTCGTTTTTATTAGCGAAAAATGCATAAAATGAAACACCAACATTCTCACCCTTTTGTGCGATTTTCTTAGCACAAACATCTAGCACTTTACAGCGTAAGGATTCACGCATTCATTATGCCCTCTTTGATTAAAGTAAAAACAATACTTTACACAACGAATAGAACACAAACAATAAACACTGTTCATCCAACCAGTGTAACTTTTGAAAGAAGCCATAACGCCCGGTTAAGGGGCAGACAACGCCACTACCAAGCTTCCGCATAACATCATAACCACAAAAACCAACGCATAATAAAAATGCCACGCGTTGGCTGTCCCTCTTGAACCGTTTGTTAAGTTTATTTCCAAAGCGCACTCATTTCATCTTTTAGATCAGCTTGCATTTGGATCCGATAGTTAGACAATTTGGATGAAACTGAATTATAAAATACTGGAAATGCTTTCTCTTGATTCAAATAACAGCAATAAAGTTGTTGCTCAAGCTCATCTAGATGTTTTTTAATTTCTGTAAACATCAATGATTCTGGAAGTGGATATCCAAACGATGACTGATAGTTATCTAAGTTGAACGTGTACTCTTTAATCGCTTCATTAAGTTCATGAATGTGATTGCATTCATATTCTTTCTTGTTGTTCAAATATTGTTCACAAGGATTGAAACTATCTAGTAAATCGCCTACGTCATTGCGTTTTTGGTCATATACCCTCAATAGTTTTGTATTAAACGCACTTATTAATACATCGAGTCGCATTCTTAAGGTTTCAATTTGTTCGACCCGCTTGGAGTGCTTTAATTGAGATTTCCATACATTTAATGCCCGATATGCAATTAATGCCATAGCAAAATTGGAAACTGAGGACAATATGTCTGTCCATTTAATATCACCTTCGCTTGGAAGGTTTATCCCAATCAGGAGCCCAAACGAGATTAAAACTATGGCTGAAACATATACGACTGTAAAATCTGATTTTCCGATCAATTATTGAACTCCATTATAAACTTAACGCCCAATTAAGGGGTGAACAACGCTACCACCCACACCTAAAGCATTGTGCCATAAACACTAAATTTGAAGTAGAAGCAAAAATGCCAAGCGTTGTGAATCCCTCTTAAATTGCTTGTTATGTGTTTACTTCAACGCTCGCCATTTTTCTATAGCTTCAAGGGATAGAGTTGAAAACTGTTTAGTCACATCTCGACCTTTAAAAGCTGACTGGCTCCCTTGAGCGATAGGTGCCGAATAATGGATATCGTGAGAAAGCAGGTTTAGATACTCCCTACCTTCGGATTGATATAGGTTTAATTCAGCCTCGTTGAGTTTAATCATATATGTGTAGCCCAAAAAGCTATGATTACAGTTAGCATCTAAGTAGAGCACATCTTCATGTTCAAACAAGAACCACCGCTGCTCTTCAGTATCAATAACTCTCATTGCTTTCTCCTGTACACATAACGCCGCGTTAAGGGGCGCAGGCACGCAATACAAAAGCTACCGCATAGTGCCGTAACCACTAAACCCAACGCAAACTGAAAATGCCACGCGTGCCAAGTCCCTCTTTAACGCTTTGTTATGCTTAAGCTTCAATGGCTTACGTTTTACCCAAGCCAAGATTAACTCGACTTTGGTTCACAAACAAAAACCAAAACGTAGAAAACAGAAATGACTCATAATTTTGAAAATCAGACTTTGAACTTTGGCAGTCAAAACTCAAAAACCTAAGATCAAATTTCCGATTGAGCCAACCGCCCTAACCTCGCGCTTGCCCGAAAATTGACTGAGGCAACTCTTAGAATTTTTAGCGCCAAAGAATAAGTGTCCGGAAAACAGCGCCAAACGAAGTCGACTTGCCGAGCAACACAAAACTCACAAGCCAAGGGAACAAAGAACAATCATAACCCACTGATTTTGCGTGATTAAGCATAACGCCCAATTAAGGGGTGAACAACGCCTTCCCCCATACCTAAAGCATTGTGCCATAAACACTAAAACTGAAGTAGAAGCAAAAGTGCCAAGCGTTGTGAATCCCTCTTAAATTGCTTGTTATAAGCAAAATTCACGTTCACATGCCATCAAAATCCCATTAGTTGAAAAGCTCCATGTTTTGTCTTTACTAACGTGCAATAAGCCTTCCGTATAGAAGTAATAATAGGCAAACAAAACAGGAATATGATGATGCTTATCTGTGAAGCAATTTGGCTCACGTTCCAGTGATTCTACGACTTGTTCTTCTGTAGCCTCAAAGACATATTTCATAATTTCTTCTATTTGCCATAAACGCAATGCGCTATCAGGCGGATTAATAGAGAAATTTGTATTACTAATTTCGCCACTTTCAATCCGTCTACACAGGTCTGGATCAATTGCCTTCAAGCTATCTTGAACTTTATATTGGGCTGTGAGTGTTTCGATAACACCATCATAATCATTTTCACTCTCAACACCGATTATATCTCTAAGAGTCACTACCTTTAGTGACTCATTTACAATATCAAGAGCCAACTTGTATTCTTTTAAATGTGTTTCCGTTGAGTTCTTATTCCCAACTTCGGCTTTCAACGATGATAAGTATGCTATCAATACATTCGCTGAATTTTTATTCAGTGAATAATTAGAACTACCTACGAAGTCAATAAGCCTAAAGCTAAGATCTTTTGAACGCTGTAGGCTAGTATCTGCCTTCTTTTCCTTCCGTTGCTCTTGAAAAAGGAAAACAGCCCAAATAAACACACCAATTGTAGCGCCTTTCGATGCGACATCTACAAATAGAGTAAAGCCACCATTTAAGTCATTAAAGACCACAGAAGCTCCTGAAAAAACGACCAAAATCCCTTGAAAGAGAAGAATTGATAGAAGTGTGATGATAACTGTCTTCATACTGTCCTTTTGCTTATAACGCCGCGTTAAGGGGTGAGTGCCGCATAAACCAAGTTTCCGCACACCACTTTCACCACCAAAACTCACTGCAAACCAAAAATGCCATGCGGCATGAATCCCTCTTAAACGCTTTGTTATGCAAATGTTCTAACGGCAAAACGTATCTATATACAAAGCCTCAACCTTGTCTCTCGCCCACTGTGTGCGACGCAAAAACTTGAGAGAAGATTTGATTGATGGATTGCTGTAAAAACAGTTAATTTGAATTTCTCTGTCTAACCCTTCCCAACCATAGTGCTCTTGTAAGCGAACAAGGATTTTCTCTAACGTTAATCCATGTAAAGGGTTGTTTGGCTGATCTTGGCTCATTGCTTTGGTCCTAATAATACCGCTTAGTTTGGACGCAGTTTACCAGAATGCTTTGGCCAGTTAGCCATTTTATTTACATCCAAAGCCTAAGACATAAGCACTGAGAAATGGGCTGATTTGAATATTTGCATAACGCCGCGTTAAGGGGTGAATGCCGCATAAACCAACTTTCCGCAGACCACTTTCACCACCAAAACTCACTGCAAACCAAAAATGCCATGCGGCATGAATCCCGCTTAAACGCCTTGTTATGCTTAAGCTTCAATGGCTTACGTTTTACTAAAAACAAGATTAACTCGACTTTGATTTACAAACAAAAACCAAAACGTAGGAAACCGAAATGAATCATAGTTTTGATATTCAGGTTCGGAATTTTGGCTAATCCAGTTTGAAGTTTGAAAACCTAGAAATGGATTTCTGATTGAGCCAACCACCCTAACCTCGCGCTTCTCCGAAAATCGATTGAGGCAACACTCAGAGTTTTCAGCACCAAAGAATAAGCGTCCGAAAAACAGCGCTCAAAAAAAGCCAACTTGCCGACAAACACCGAACTGAAAAGCCGAGGGAACAAAGAAAAAACCATAACCAACTGAGGTGAGTAGGCCACCGGAACCACCCCAGCAGCCTCTCGCAGAACCGTACGTGAACCTCTCAGCTCATACGGCTCCCATCAAGTAAAACTTCTTGCTGAACCAAATTTCCAGTGAGGAAACAATCTAGGGCATTGAGCCGATAGCTTATCAAAGAACGCTACGGTTCGACTTTTGTGACATTTTAGCGATTTGAATTTCCTTCTCGCCCAACGTACTAAAGTCTTGTTGAAGTGTCTGAATACCGAGTCTAATTCGCTTCGCCTGAACTTTCCGTAGTAGTTTATCCAACCATTCAGCATTGGACTTAACCATCTGCTTAATTGCTCTAAGCTGTACTGCGTTTCCTGGCGAACTCTTAGCTCTCTGATTTGCCTTCGCATGACTTTCTTTGCTGCCATACTGACCGCAGGCAGGAATCGATTATAGAGTTGACCTGTACGTTTACACTTATTTGTTCTGGCCCTGAAGGTATACCCTAGAAAATCAAATTGTTTATGCTCTATATGCTTACCTGACCCTCGTCTAATATCATCTTTGCAGTAAACAATCTTCGTCTTAATTGGGTGCATCTCCAGTCCGCACTCCTTGAAGCGCTTCGCTAGCTCATCCCTCAACTTCTCCGCTTTCGGCTTTGTCCTTGCATGGACAAGTCCATCATCTGCGTATCGACACCATGGGTTGTCTGGATAATTCTTCTCCAGCCATTTATCAAAAACATAGTGAAGAAATAGGTTGGCAAGCACTGGGCTTACCACGCCACCTTGTGGCGTTCCTAACTCTCTTTCTGTTTGCGTCCCATCTGCTTTCTGTAACGGAGCAACTAACCACCTTTCGATGTACAGTGTTATCCATTGATAATCCCGGCTCTGACTCTCTTCAGCGAGCTGAACATGTTTCTTTACCGCTTTCATCAACAAGTCATGACGAATATTGTCAAAGAGACCTTTGATATCAAACTCTAGTACCCAATCATACTGCCAACATCGTCTTCTAGTGACTTCTATCGCATCATGAGCAGATTTACCCACTCGATAGCCGTAAGAGTCATCTAGGAAGTGATGCTCGAGCATGATTTCAAGCTTGTCTCTTACCACAGTTTGCGCCACTCGGTCGCTGACCGTTGGGATACCCAATACCCTCTCTCCACCAGACTTTTTCGGTATACTTACCGCTGCGACCGGTGTGGGAAAGTAGGACCCCGATGACATTCTGTTCCATATCTTGTAAAGGTTGTTTTTAAGGTCTTTTTCAAAGTCCTCTATCGTTACTCCATCCACTCCGGCTCCGCCTTTGTTGGCTTTTACCTTCTCGAACGCAGTCATTACATCCCATTTGGATATTGCAAAAGGTTTTGGTTGTCCGTGCGACCTCCTCCTGCCTGTCGGCAGTTGAGTCATCGTTCCAACCGACTTGACGCAATCCCTTCGCTCCACGCTCATTACAAGCCCTTCATCACTACTACGAATTGCTCCGCCCCAGTATCACGCATCGGTACTCTCATACTCATGAATTTAGTCATTTATATTTCTTCCTTTACATCGTGATGACTGGTTCCCGTGGTTCCCACAAAGAGCCTAGTGCAAAGTCATGCCCACTTTACGCCGAGCACCGCACACCCAGCATTCGGAATTTACCGGTGTACTCGTCCTGAGATAATAAAACGACCTCAGTTTTGATGCTGGTTCTAATTAACGACGCGTCCACATGGGTTCGGGATTACTCATCTCCTTGCACTCTACCTTGCCAGAATTCTATTCTGACTTTCCTTCAACGCTTCTGACCATTACTCTTAATAACAGCCACTTGAAAGTGGTTTAGAGCCGACTTCCGACAGCAGACTCTGGAGGGCCTACCTCCATCTCTTCATGAGCTTATGCTCATTCTCCTGTTTACCTTCCTTAGATAACAGGATCCTGTGCCCACGGCACACTTTTACTTGATTAAGCATAACGCCCGCTTAAGTGGTGAGCAACGCAATACGATGCTTCTGCAAACCGCCTAAATCACTAAAATGAACGCATGGTAAAAATGCCACGCGTTGCGAATCCGTCTTAAAGCGTTTGTTATGTGCCTCGTCCACACCAAAGCTCGAAAATGTCATTTTCCTCCTCAATTGCTATAGAGCAATTAATGTCATCCACTGACCATTTGTAAATAAGCTGCCCATGAATTTCGGCTACTTTTAAGTCAACATCTTGTGATAATGCTGCCTCTACTTGACCATTCGTATAATTGAAACCTCTCTTTGAGCACTGAATCAACAACTCATTTGTTGGCTTTTGATATACAGCATCACATCCACCAACTTGATTGGGAAGATTTTCGAGAGACGAGACAAGATCTGAAATTGGAATTCCTGACACAGATTCAGAAGAGATAAAGAAGCCCACTGATTCACTCTCGGTTTTAACTCGCCCATCACACCCTGTGACTACGACTGCCACGAACAAAACAGCCCATTTAGTATATCCATTCATGCGAAAATTTATCCTATGAGACACATAACGCCCTGTTAAGGTGTGAGCAACGCAATACCGATGCCGCCGCATACCACCTTAAACACCTAAACCAACGCATAGTATAAATGCCACGCGTTGCGAATCACTCTTAAACAGTTTGTTATAGCGATTTATTCACAACACTTTTTATTCTTTTTTCCAGAGCCACAGTAACACTGATCATTTCTACCAGTATGCTTTTTGGCTAAATTTAAGATCGCTGGATACAGTAAAGATGCTCGCAAATGAAACTGCTGTAAGTCGGACGCAGCTACAAAACCCTTACTATTTAGCCTCAATTGATCTTGCTCAACTTCAATCGCAATGTAGTCTTTTAAAGACTGGTCGTCGATCAGAGCTACAAACTTAGTCGGAAGAAAATTATCATGAATTAAATCTTCCACCGAGCTGTCCGGAGCAAACTTTAATAAGCCAGAACGATATTCATTTGGTGTAACGCAGATCAATGAGTTGTCAGGTAACTTAACAACAGCGTGAGCGGTCATTTTAATTGCTATATTGCCCAGGCAAGAAAAAATCCACCCTAGCTGTACACTACCACCATGTCTTTCAATATAAGAGTTGACGTTGTTTAAGCAGTTTCTAGGCAATGCAGCTACATCAGGGCTTACTCGAACCTTTATCAAGTCTTTCACCCCGAGTTTCTTCAGTAAGACACTACTTAAATCTGGTAAATCAAAATACTGCAAGCTAATACTCCTAGCTACACAAGCGCTATAACGCCCAATTAAGGTGTGAGCCACGCGACCACGACACTAAAATTGAACGCCGTAAACACTAAACTTAACCCAAGCCAAAAATGCCAAGCGTGGGGAATCACTCTTAAATTGTTTGTTATGTGTTGCCTATTGAAGTCTGAGTTTTCTAGCTTTTTCAATAATTTCAATAGGTAAACGATTAGAACTAATAATCATATCCAAAGCATCGTATTCGCGGTGATCATTGAATATACGCCTAGATTGCGATATTCGCGTAATACAACCAGACTCTTGATAGCCCTCAACCGCTATCAAGTGCTCAATCAAGTCTTCTTTTGACCAGCTTCGATCCTGAAACAACTCGTAGTATTTAACAAAACACTCTTTGCCGATTGATCGTAAGCTACGATCCAACTGCTTATCATCCATAGTGCTACCTGCTAACAAATTTCCCTTAACAAGTATGGCAGATAGCCAACAAGACACATAACGCTGCGTTAAGGGGTGAATGCCGCATAAACCAAGTTTCCGCAGACCACTTTCACCACCAAAAAACACCGCATACCAAAAATGCCACGCGGCATGAATCCCACTTAAACGCTTTGTTATGCAATTGGGTTAGGGTATCTTGAACCCTTTAGCACAGACACTTCAGTTTCTGATAATTCAACATATGAGAATTTCAACTTATCTTCATATAGTGGGACTTCAAATATTCCTCCGAACTCACGAACAGCTTCCGGACTAAACATAAACGCAAACGAATTTTTCAGATGCTCAGTCACCTCTTGATAATCAAAAATCAAATAATTCATTTCAATAATAATTTTCTCAGTTTGCTCCAAAAATGAAGATAATTCATAAAAACTCATGATTTGTGAGAATTCTTTGAAATTTGGGTAAAAGAACTCCTCACCCCCATATGGGCTAACGCCACTAATTTTTTTCATTATCTCATTGTGCGCACAGTTTCTCTTTTCAATCATTGACATTAGATTATGATATCGCAATTCCAAATCTGTATACGTAATCACATCCAGCGCTTTATAACGCTTACCTTTCATCTTTTCCTGATTCAGCATAGCTTTTATTAGAAAGTTATATTTACTGTATTTTATCCCTGTATGTAGCGTTGTAACGGTAAGTTCTGGCACCTGGAGTCCGCGAGTAAACCTTGAGTCATTAACCGTAACTTCATTACAAAGATCGCATAATTTTCTTATTGCCAAATAACGAGAGGAAATTATTTCGAGAAATTCGATATAGTCATCTAGTTCTTCTCGACTCTTTTTTTTCTTTTCATTTATATCCATGTTATGAAATGTAGCCATAGCTGCTAGACACATAAGTAGCAAACTAGCCGCTAAACCTTCGATGAGATCGTTTTCAGTAAAAAGCGCAACTATTAGAAGTAGTATCCAAAAAGGGAACCAAAGCCAAAAATTTCCATATAGGAAGTTGGTATTCTTCATAATATCCTCATAAATTGCATAACGCCGCGTTAAGGGGTGAGTGCCGCCTAAACCAACTTTCCGCAGACCACTTTCACCACCAAAATTCACCGCATACCCAAAATGCCACGCGGCATGAATCCCACTTAAACGCCTTGTTATGCTTAAGCTTCAATGGCTTACGTTTTACTAAAAACAAGATTAACTCGACTTTGATTTACAAACAAAAACCAAAACGTAGAAAACCGAAATGAATCATAGTTTTGATAATCAGACTAGGAATTTTGGCAAATCTGGTTTGAAGTTTGAAAACCTATAAATGGATTTCTGATTGAGCCAACCGCCCTAACCTCGCGCTTACCCAAAAATTGATTGAGGCAACTCTCGGAATTTCCAGCGCCAAAGAATGGATGTCCGAAAAACAGCGCTCAAAACAGCCAACTTGCCGACAAACACCAAACTGAAAAGCTGAGGGAGCAAAGAAAAACCATAAACCACTGATTTTACCTGATTAAGCATAACGCTGCGTTAAGGGGTGAGTGCCGCCTAAACCAAGCCTCCGCAGACCACTTTCACCACCAAAATTCACCTCATACCCAAAATGCCACGCGGCATGAATCCCTCTTAAACGCCTTGTTATGTTTAAGACACAAAGGGTTGAGTTTGCGATACCAAGAGCTTAACTCGACTTACCTTTGCAAACCAAAACTAGACGCTAAAAAGCTGAATTAACTCATAAATTTAGTTTTAATGACTTTGAGTTTTAGCGTGAGAAACAGAAAACTTGAGCTCAAACTTAAAACTAAGGCAGCTTCATTCGACTCACAAGCGCACTGAATTTCAATGAGGCAATTCTCTGAATTTTTCGCGCCCACGAATAGGAGTCCAGAAAACAGCGACCACTAAACGTAACTTGCCGACAAGACCAAAATTAGAAAGCTGAGAAAGCAAAGAAAAGATGCAACCGACTGATTTTACGTGACTAAACATAACGCCGCGTTAAGGGGCGCAGGCACGCAATACTAAAGCTACCGCACAGTGCCGTAACCACCGAACCCAACGCAAACCGAAAATGCCACGCGTGCCAAGTCCCTCTTGAACGCTTTGTTATGTGTAATTTAAGGGCAATCTTGTGCTACTTTGGGTAACTCAACTTTATCTAAACCAACTCTAGCACCACAATAAAAGACGTACTCAGAACAATGATGATTAGAGTCCTTTATTGTCAATGAGTTATCTTTAAAGGAGAATTCTAGCTCACAATTAATGTTGTATTCGGCCTCACTGTAGCTATAGACGAGTTTATTGTCGACATAGTTCATTTGCAGTGGCCCACCAACGCCTTCAATCGGAGAAGCAATATGGCAAACATGAAAATTAGCCCCCCAAATCAGACCCTCGACCGAGTAGTTTCCAGCAGACCTTGAAATTTTTACGTAAGTAGACTGAATCTCTGACTCTTCAGATGAAAAACTGGTTATCTCATCAGCAACCAAATAACACCCTTCAATTGATTCAGCATACACATAAGGCACACACAGCAAACCTAAAACAGCTGCGAATTTTTGCATAGTATCCTCATTACACATAACGCCCAATTAAGGGGTGAACAACGCCCCCACCAAACCTAAAGCATTGTGCCATAAACACTAACTTTGAAGTAGAAGCAAAAATGCCGAGCGTTGTGAATCCCACTTAAATTGCTTGTTATGTTTAAAACTTAAAGCGTCTTATAAACTCAATAACAGCACCACTTAAAAGTGCTGCTGAGATATCGTTTGTAAGAACGTAAACCAAAATATCGATAGCAATATTGATTGCTACCCAGATCGTGTTATAGCTTAACTTGAGCTCAGACAATATTGGCAGGTTTTCTGGATTGGCAGAATATAGTTCCTCTCCAGCATCACCTTGCTCCATAATTAAAACTTGATATTGACGAAAATACTTCACTTCTAATAGTTCAAGTATCTGTGGTTTGAGGTACTTATTAATCAAAGTTGCCGGAATGAAATATTCTAGCGCTCCCTTGTAGCCACCCACTACAGTATCATCTCCTTCCCAAGTTATAGATTTTGTCTGATATGATGAAACTGACAAAATAATATCAATAACTTGCTCTCCTAAGTAGGACTCAAGCAGAGTTAGCTTTAACCACGTTAAAATACCAACATCTAAGCCTGAATTCCTAAAAAACACTTTTGAAAAGATTGAGTCTCTCACCAATTACCTCATTAAACATAACGCCCGCTTAAGGGGCAGCCAACGCAACTGCCAACTTGCCGCATAACTTCGTAATCAAAAAAACCAACGCATTGTAAAAATGCCACGCGTTGGCTGTCCCTCTTGAAGCGTTTGTTAGCCGACACTCTCAACGTGAAACCTCGATGCTTCGAATTGATGTTACTATACGCAGCTCAATACCAACAAAAACCAGTGAGAAATTATTGATGTCAAATCAAAAACCACTGCTAGATCAAGTCATGCTAGCTTTCCAAGTTATACCTCGACTAAAAGAAGGGAATAACTTTGAAGTCGTCGATAAAGCTATTGAGGTTGTCAAAGCCTCTGGTGTCCCATTTCAAGTGAGTGCGATGGAAACCACTTTAAAAGGCGAACTAAACCAACTGCTAGAGATTGTAAAAGCTGCGCAACAAGCTTGCTACGATGCGGGTGCTGTCGAGGTGATTACCAACATCAAGATTCACAGTAAAACTGAAGCTGCTACAGACACATTCTGTACTTACGACAGAGGTGTAACTAAAGCTAACCACATGTTCGTAAATAACTAATTCTTATGCCGTCACCTGAACATTCAGCGTGACGGCTAACGCCCTGTTAAGGGGTGAACAACGCAATACCGAAGCCACCGCATACCGCCTTAAACACTAAAACCAACGCATAGTTAAAATGCCACGCGTTGTGAATCCCTCTTGAACAGTTTGTTAGTTGGCAAACCCAAAACATTGATTTTACGTTATTTTAAACTTTTAAAACAACAAACTTTATGTGCATTGATGCACTTTAGTCAGGCGTAGTCTCAAAGCGGCTACTCAATGAAACCACTTGGAATTTTCAACGCCGCAGAAAACGAACTCACAACACCCAAAAGCGCTTTTGGAAAACCAATCTCACAATGCGGACTTTCAACAAAGTCGCTGAAACCACGTAGAATTGACCACACTAAAGAAAACGTCCTTTCAGCAAGTAAATCAGCTTTTAAAACGACAAATTCAAAGAGCAAAGTTTCAGCAAGAAAGTACAACTCAGTTACCCAAAAAGTCTCAGAGCCAAAGAACAAGTCAACTAGTGCAACGATGCCAATTTTGGATTTTTACCGAGCTGATTAACACTGAGTTCGAACGCCGATACGACAATTTTAACTTTAAGCTTTTACCGCTAGATCTTGCGATATAGCTGCGTTTTCCCTCTTGCCAACTAACGCTGCGTTAAGGGGTGAATGCCGCCTAAACCAACCTTCCGCAGACCACTTTCACCACCAAAACTCGCCGCATACCAAAAATGCCACGCGGCATGAATCCCTCTTTAACGCTTTGTTAGGTTAATCGTTTTTCTGCTAATTGTCCGCGCTCGCCAATCTCACCCACATCAGTCCAACCATGCTTATGATAGAAACTAACTGCTTGTAAATTAGCAGGTGTATAGCGCAAGTGAGCATACGCACATCGCTCGTTTTTGAACTGAGCGAATATAAAGTCTTCTAGCTCACTACCTAAACCTTTATTGCGATATTCTGGTAACAAATACAGTAAGTTAATGTAGCCGAACTTCACTCCTTGTTCATCCAGCAAGCCATTTCGGAATTCTATTTGACCTATAACCTCATTGTTTTTGAAAACATGATAAAAGCCAGAATTGTCAAATGTGTTTAGCTTTGTAAACCACGCTTTAGTCTCGCCGACATTAAAGTTAGTGTCATCTCCAAAACTTACGAAATGTGCATCACGACGAAATTGAACACACAAATCGAGAGTACCCTCCGTTTCAATATTTACGGGGACAAATTCCATTTATTACTCCCTACGTTGAATAGATTAACCTAACGCTGCGTTAAGGGGTGAGTGCCGCCTAAACCAACTTTCCGCAGACCACTTTCACCACCAAAATTCACCGCATACCAAAAATGCCACGCGGCATGAATCCCACTTAAACGCCTTGTTATGTTTAAGGCTCAAAGGGTTAAGTTTGCGATACCAATAGCTTAACTCGACTTACCTTTGCAAACCAAAACCAGACGCTAAAAAGCTGAATTAACTCATAATTTTGAATGTTCTGACTTTGAGTTTTAACGTGGAAAACCGAAAAGCCGGGCTTTAACTTTGAAATCAAAATCACTTCACTCACCTCGCCTACACTCTGCATTTCAATGAGGCAACTCTCTGAATTTTTAGCGCCCACGAATTGGAGTCCAGAAAACAGCGACCACTGAAGTTAACCTGCCGACAAGACCAAAATTAGAAATACGAAGGAACAAAGAAAAGATGCAACCAACTGATTTTACGTGACTAAACATAACGCTCTCTATACATCTACTTGTAGGTATAATCGCCCACGCTACCGCATCCTCGAAGATGAAGATAATTCGCATGCTATCACATAACCATATGAAACAAATATCAATTTTGGATGGAAATACATGTTAACGATCCCAATTAAGTATCAATGTGTAGCCTAATTTTTTTATCCTGCTAAAAATGAATAACTGTATATAAAAACAGGCACTCATCAGGATGAAAAATCAGTTTCTCTTAAGTGTTCAAGATCATATGAGAACACGTCATTATGCGAGTAAAACCATACAAGCGTATATAAGCTGGATTAAGCAATACATTATTTTCCACAAAATGGCTCATCCTTCGACTCTGAATGAGACACACGTTGAAGAGTTTTTAAGTTATCTCGCGTTGGAACAAAAAGTGGCAGCAAAAACCCAGGCGCTAGCTTTGAATTCGATAATGTTTTTATATCGAGAATACTTTAGAACCCCATTAAGTAACGAGATAAAATTTCAAAAATCACTTCTAGATAGGAAGCTGCCAGTAGTCCTGACTAAGTCAGAACTCCGTTCCTTAATTCAGCACATTGACCCACGTTACAAACTGCACATCATGCTACTTTACGGATCAGGTTTGCGTGTCATGGAATGTGTACGGCTCAGGGTTCAAGACATAGATTACCACTATGGGGCACT
This sequence comes from Vibrio vulnificus NBRC 15645 = ATCC 27562, assembly GCF_002224265.1. NCBI lineage: Bacteria > Pseudomonadati > Pseudomonadota > Gammaproteobacteria > Vibrionales > Vibrionaceae > Vibrio > Vibrio vulnificus. Next base: position 2,922,714 of record NZ_CP012881.1, on the reverse strand, counting down.
GCGGATATGGCAAGGAAAAGGAGGTAAGAACCGGACAGTAACATTGGCAAAAGAGCTGTTCCCCATGCTTAAACAACAAGAAGAGTTAGCACTTCGCTACTATCAGAAGGACATCAACACACCTGGCTATTCTGGTGTTTGGCTGACACATTCGTTACAAAGGAAATATCGCGGTGCTGAAATGGATTTTAACTGGCACTATCTTTTCCCTTCAGAAAAGTTATCCATTGATCCCGAGTCAAACCTATTGCGCAGGCACCATATAAACGAACAGTCCTTGCAAAGAGCGGTTAAAAGAGCGGCTAAGGATGCGGGTATAGAAAAGACTGTCACGTGTCATACCCTTCGGCATAGCTTCGCTACCCACTTATTAGAATCAGGGGCTGATATAAGAACAGTACAAGAGCAATTAGGCCATTCTGACGTCAAAACGACACAGATATACACACACGTACTAGAGAGAGGTGCTGGCGGCGTGCTAAGCCCATTATCGAACCTTTAACTTTGAGGCATAAAAAAGGAGAGCCGAAGCTCTCCTTTCTCTTAACCTAAACTCTAATTAAAGAGCTGCTTTCGCTTTTTCAACTAGAACTGCAAATGCAGCTTTGTCGAATACAGCGATGTCCGCAAGGATCTTACGATCGATCTCGATAGATGCTTTCTTAAGACCGTTGATGAAACGGCTGTAAGATAGACCATTTTGACGAGATGCCGCGTTGATACGTGCAATCCACAGTTGACGGAATTGACGTTTCTTAGCGCGACGGTCACGGTAAGCGTATTGACCAGCTTTAGTAACTGCTTGGAAAGCTACGCGGTAAACACGTGAACGTGCACCGTAGTAACCTTTAGCTTGTTTTAAAACTTTCTTATGACGTGCACGAGCTTGTACACCACGTTTTACGCGAGGCATTATGTCTCTCCTAAACTAAACGATTATGAAACTAAAAAGAATTAAGCGTATGGAAGCATACGAGCAACTGCTGCTACTTCACATCTTGGAAGTAGAGAGTTTGGACGTAGCTGACGCTTGTTCTTAGTAGTACGCTTAGTCAGGATGTGACGTTTAGTAGCGTGCTTGTACTTAATACCACCAGCAGTTTTCTTGAAACGCTTAGCAGCACCTTTGTTGTTTTTCATCTTAGGCATGATGAATAACTCCGCATTGTAGTAGTTTAATAACAACGTAATTAGGGCGAATAAAACCCAGCCGCCTCTCAACGGCTGGGTTTTATTACTTGTAAGCCGTTAATTACTTCTTTTTAGGGGCAAGCACCATGATCATCTGACGACCTTCAATCTTCGTTGGGAAAGATTCAACAATGGCATGTTCCACTGTATCCACTTTCAAACGTTCAAGAACGTCTACACCGATCTCTTGGTGAGCCATCTCTCGGCCACGGAAGCGAATTGTTACCTTCACTTTGTTGCCTTCTTCAAGGAAACGGATCAGGTTGCGTAGTTTTACCTGATAGTCTCCGATATCAGTTCCAGGTCGGAATTTTAGTTCCTTGATCTGAATCTGTTTTTGCTTTTTCTTCTGCTCTTTCGTAGCTTTGCTCTTCTCGAAGAGGAACTTGCCATAGTCCATCACACGACAGACTGGTGGCTCGGCGTTAGGGCTGATCTCTACGAGATCCATACCAGCTTCTTCTGCTGCAGCAAGTGCTTCTTGGATCGAAACGACACCTACAGATTCACCGTCAGCGCCTGTTAAACGAACTTCACGAACGCCACGAATTTCACCGTTTAAACGGTGCTGGTTTTGTTTGACCGGAACTTGGCCACGTCTTCCGCCTTTAATAGTTTATTCCTCCAGATTGAGCTTACGGCTAGCGATTTGATCTTGGATGTAAGAAACAAAGTCATCCACTTTAAATTTACCCAAATCGTTACCTTTACGTGTACGTACTGCAATTTCGCCGGCTTCCATCTCTTGGTCACCGCAAACCAACATAAACGGCACACGTTTCAAAGTATGTTCGCGGATTTTAAAGCCAATCTTCTCATTTCTCAAGTCCGCTTTTGCTCTAATTCCACATTTTTGTAGTTTCTGGGCGATTTCCTGAACATAATCAGCCTGTTTGTCAGTGATGTTCATGATAACAGCCTGCTCAGGTGCCAACCAAGTTGGGAAGAAACCAGCATATTCTTCGATTAGAATACCGATGAAACGCTCAAGAGAGCCCAAAATTGCACGGTGAATCATCACTGGCACTAAACGCTCATTATTTTCACCCACATAAGTCGCACCTAAGCGATTTGGTAGGTTGAAGTCGAGCTGAACGGTACCACACTGCCACGCACGACCTAGGCAGTCGAATAGTGTAAATTCAATCTTAGGACCGTAGAATGCGCCCTCGCCCTCTTGGATCTCGTATGCGATGTCCATAGATTCTAGGGCCTGCTTTAGCGCTTCCTCAGATTGATCCCAAATTTCATCGCTACCGACACGCTGTTCAGGACGCGTAGACAGTTTCACCGCGATGTTATCAAAACCAAATGTTTGGTACGTGTCGTAAACCATCTTGATACAGTTGGTCACTTCATCTTGGATTTGGCTTTCTGTACAGAAGATGTGTGCATCATCCTGAGTAAAGCCGCGTACACGCATGATACCGTGTAGCGCACCCGATGGCTCGTTACGGTGACAAGAGCCAAACTCCGCCATACGTAGCGGTAGATCGCGGTACGATTTTAGACCTTGGTTAAAGATCTGCACGTGACCAGGACAGTTCATTGGCTTGATAGCGTATTCACGGTTCTCTGAAGAAGTAGTAAACATCGCATCTGCGTATTTATCCCAGTGGCCAGAGCGTTCCCAAAGTACACGGTCCATCATTAACGGGCCTTTTACTTCTTGATAGCTATATTCTGTGAGCTTCTCACGAATAAACACTTCAAGATCACGGAATACAGACCAACCATTGTGATGCCAGAACACCATGCCCGGTGCTTCTTGCTGCATATGGAACAAATCGAGCTGTTTACCGATCTTACGATGGTCACGTTTTGCTGCTTCTTCTAGACGAGTTAGATGATCTTTCAGCGCTTTCTTATCGTGGAAAGCCGTACCGTAGATACGTTGAAGCATCTTGTTGTCGCTATTACCACGCCAGTACGCGCCAGCCACGTTCAACAAAGTAAAGTGCTGACAGAAGCTCATGTTAGGCACGTGTGGGCCACGACACATGTCGATGTATTCTTCATGATGGTAAAGACCAGGGCGATCGTCACGTGATACGTTTTCATCCAAGATTTCCATCTTGTATGTTTCACCACGAGCTTCAAACGCGTCACGCGCTTCCTGCCAGCTTACTTTTTTCTTGATAACCTGATATTTGGTTTTCGCCAGAGCTTTCATGCGCGCTTCAATCTTTTCTAGATCTTCTTGCGTCAATGACTCTTCCAAATCGATATCGTAGTAGAAACCATTGTCAATGGTTGGGCCGATAGCCATTTTGGCATTTGGATAGAGTTGCTTTAGTGCGTGACCAAGTAGGTGAGCACAAGAGTGGCGAACAATTTCTAGACCATCAACTTCATCTTTCGTAGTGATGATCTCTAAACTTGCATCTTCTTCGATGAGATCGCATGCATCAACACGTTGGCCATTCACACGGCCAGCAATGGTTGCTTTCGCAAGACCAGGGCCGATAGATAGCGCGACATCCATCGTTGATACTGGGTTATCAAATTGACGTTGACTGCCGTCAGGAAGAGTAATAATAGGCATTTTGATTCCTTTACAGTGGTGTTGCACACCAAGCAACACGTGTTCAGTAATTACGCTTTGAAAATCAATATATTAATAATCAAACATAAATAAATTTAGATTCTGCTACAGGCTTTAGTACAAATACGGATGCACCTGCGCCTGAAGCGAAACATTGTAAACGATTAGACCTAAATCACAATGATTAAAAAATTTTTCTTGTCAGCAACTACACGATTTGTAAGCAGAATTGTTTTTTCTTCCCAAGGAGAAAGCCGACTTGCCTCTTGCACAACTCAATTCGCGCAGTAATCTAACAAAAAGCAATGAGGTTATTTCAGTAAGATCATATAGATATGGATAAGACTATTCTTTCTTTATCATTGAGCGGAGCTATATTACTTACCATTAGCGGTGATATCTACGCCGATGACTTATATGGACCAACGCGGAGTTACGCACAATCGCCGATGCAGTCAAACGCGTTAAGCAATGTTTTGAGAAACGCACGTTCATTGCCTGATGACTCGATAGAAGCTTACACCTCTCTCACTGCAGCAAGCGTTTGGGCGGAAACCAATGATTACATGTTGGATTACTATCACAATCAATTGGAAGTCGGCGCGAGATGGCAAGTTAACAAACAGTGGCAATGGGAGCTGAACTATCGCTGGACGTTTGCTGCGGACAACCATTTAGATAACCTTACGATTGCATTCCATGATTTTTTTGGTATCGGGCAGAATGGCAGAGACACGGTCGATAAACACCGTTTTTATGTCTCCATGCCAGAATACGGTGTTCATGAAGAAGGATTTGAAGGGGAAACGCTCAGCAGTGCCATATCCACTTATGTGCAATATCAACTCTATCAAGATCAACATCACGCCTTATCTGTGGGAGGGAGCCTCTATTACAACGATGTAAACAGTGGGCCTTTCGAAGGCAGTAGTTTTGAACAAGGTTTACAACTCAATTACGGTTACCAAAAGGAGCAACACGCAATTTATGCAATGTTTGGTATGACTCATCGCAACAAAGAAGTCTCAATTGCAGATATCCCCTACCGTAAAGACACGCTCGCTTTTGCGACCGGGTACCGTTATGCCTTTACTCGTCAGCATCACATTCTCGCGGAATACCATATCTATCAGGGAGCGACTGAAGGGCCTGATGATTTTTCAGACCCGTCAAATGAGTTTGTGCTGGGCTATCGTTATGTGATGGACAGTTCAGCGCTCGAAGTTTTGATGATAGAAAACGCCAGAAATATGGACAACAGTACCGATATCGCGTTTACATTTGGATATCGCTATCTCTTCAAATCGCGCGCTGATTAAGTACATATCACGAACGGTTAGGCACTTAATACTGGCGCGATAGCTTGCGCGACTTGCGAGTCCGTTGCGTTTAATGACAGAGAGAATGAACGGTACTGATCCCCAGCTAAACTGAGCGAACGATCAATTTCCGCTAAGCAATGCACCACACCACCCTCCAGAATAAAAGATAACTCAATCTCTTTACTGCCTAGGAAACCATTGCTACGAAATTCGAGCTCTTGATAACAACCAGAGCGCGACGCAAAATTTTGCCCGCGAAGAAAACCTTTCTCGACATCCGCTTTCACCATGTTAAAACCAGCGCTAGTGATTGCGGCAATCACTTTTTGTACCACTGGCAAAGGTTTAACATCAATAAAGTCTCGGTCTCGCGGGTCTATCGCAAACTCAATGTCTAATGACGTTTCCAGCCAAACATGGCATTGGTTTTTCAATGCGTTCACTGCGGTGACTGGCGTTTCATCGTGAAGTTTTAACTCAAACGCCACGCTTTTTTGCTCGCCCGCTTGAATGATAAATGGCTCTACGGCTTGAATTTTGTCGATGGTGAAGGTTTGATAGCTCACGCCATTATCTGATTCAACTTTGACCTCCGTGTTGAGCTTGACTGTAATTGCGTCGATTTTCTGCTCAACATCACCGCCTTGAATATGCACCTGACCTTTTAGAGTTTGCCCTTGCTGCACGCTCATTTCATCAAGAATTGTATCGACCTTCGCCGCCCCAATACCCAAAGACGCTTTTAACTTCTTAAACATACCTTTCCTTTCTATCTTTGTACTATTTCAGTCGTTTTTGTTATCTGATTCTGTTTACACAACCCTACTTAAACCTGCAAGAAAATTAACTCACCTCGCTCGTAACAATGTGTTTCACCACAAAATGTGGCGATGAAGTTGCATTTTCAACGTTAATTACGCACTATTTGTATAGTCAATTAGAGGAAAGATTATGCCATCACCGCTGTATATTCAGATCAAACAGTTTATTGAAAGAAAAATCGACAGTGGCGAGTGGCACATCGGCTTTAAGATCGCGACTGAACTAGAGCTAACCGAGCAATTTGGCGTTAGCCGTATGACCGTCAACAAAGCCATTCGCGATTTGGTCAATGAGGGGAAATTGCAAAGGCGACCCCGTTTAGGCACGTTTGTCTGTGATAAACCAGAAAAGGCGGAATCTCCACTGCTCGATGTGCGTAACATTGCTGAAGAAGTGGTCAATCGCGGCAAGACGCATCACAGCAAAGTCATTCAACAGTTGGTCCTCAAAGCGGATGATACGATTGCAACCAAACTCGGTGTAATGCTGGGCACCAAAGTGTTTTACAGCGAAATTATTCACTATGAGGATAAGGAGCCTATCCAGCTCGAGTTGCGCTGGGTTAATAGCCTCTATGCACCCCGCTATTTGCAACAAGATTTCACCCAAATGACCCCCAATCACTATCTTTCCGAGAACTGCCCTTTGAGTGCGATGGAACATACGGTTGAAGCCATCATGCCCGATACCCGTATTCGCCAAGAGCTCAACATGAAAGTCAATGAACCTTGTCTGCTGCTCAATCGTCGTACTTGGAGTGAAGACAAACTCGTCAGCACGGCGCTGCTGTATCACCCGGGTAATCGCTACAAGCTGAGCTCTAAGATTTTGTTGTAATTTAGAGTATCACACTTCGATTTGATCACATTTCAGCAACATTCACCTTGTCACAACGGTTATTTTCTCCTATTTATTTGTATATACATTTAATCAATACAAATCATTGGAACCTTAATCATGGATCTGTTGCTGACCAACGCACGCCTTGTCACTTTGCAATCAGGGGAAATGGGTTATCAACCCAGCACGCCGATGTCGATTGGCATTAAGGCGGGGAAGATCCATTATCTCGGTAATGACACGGCACTGGCTGCTACTAAGCAAATGGATCTAAAAGGTAAGCTGGTGACTCCCGGTCTTATCGACTGCCACACACATCTTGTTTACGCGGGTAATCGGTCCAACGAATTTGAAATGCGATTGCAGGGAGTTCCCTATCAAGAAATCGCTCGCCAAGGCGGGGGCATTCTTTCTACCGTTTACGCGACACGTCAAGCCAGCGAAGCGCAGTTACTCGAACAAACGCTACCGCGTCTTGATGGCTTGCTTGCCAGTGGCGTCACGTCGGTTGAAGTCAAATCGGGCTATGGATTAACACTGGTTGATGAAATCAAAATGCTGCGAGTGGTAAAGTCCTTATCACAGCATCGATTGGTGAAGGTCACACCAACACTGTTAGCCGCCCATGCCATCCCACCTGAATTTACTGGCCGTGCGAACGACTACATCGAGTTTATTTGCCAAGAGATCATCCCACTGGTGGCAGAAGAACAGTTAGCCACCAGCGTCGATGTATTTTGCGAGTCAATTGGGTTTGATTTGGCACAAACAGAAAGAGTCTATGCCTGTGCTGTCGAGCACGGCCTGCGCGTTAAAGGGCACACAGAGCAACTGTCAAATTTGGGCGGAACCGCTTTAACTGCTCGTTATCAGGGGCTTTCTGCTGACCATATTGAATTTCTTGATCGAGCCGGCGTCGAAGCACTTGCCCGTTCATCAACCGTCGCAACCCTATTGCCCGGCGCGTTCTATTTTCTGCGTGAAACCCAATTGCCGCCGATTGAACTGTTGCGTCAGTTTGGTGTGCCCATGGCCGTGGCCAGCGATGTTAACCCCGGCACCTCACCATTTTGTGATTTAACCTTAATGATGAACATGGCTTGCACCCTCTTTCGCTTAACGCCAGAAGAGGCTTTACGTGGCGTCACTCAGCATGCGGCGCAAGCACTAGGCTATGCGGACAGCCGAGGGCAAATCAAAACAGGTTACGACGCGGATCTCGCCATCTGGCAGATCGAGCATCCCGCCGATCTCAGTTATCAAGTCGGAACTCAGCGTCTCTTTGCAAGAGTCGTTGATGGTCAATTCGAGCAGCACAAGGAGTGTTGTGATGAGTAAACATTTTTTTCTTCATAATGAATTTCATTGGCAAGGTCGTCACGATGCAGAAGATGGCGCCGCGGGTTTGCGCGTTCATCATGTGGTGCAGCCGATCGATTATACCCATATCGGTGAAAAACCTTATGGCGTCGCCTTGCTTGGCTTTGCCTGCGATGCGGGCGTGGCGCGTAATAAAGGCCGTATTGGCGCAAAGAAATCACCGGATTTGATCCGTCGAGCTTTAGCCAACTTAGCGTGGCATTCGCCACAACCGCTCTACGATTTGGGCACCGTTGTGTGCGATGACGACCTGCTGGAATCAAGCCAGCAGCACTGCGCCAAAATCATTGCAGATGTCCTTCCGAGTGCTCCTGTCATTACCCTAGGTGGTGGCCACGAAGTGGCATGGGCCTCCTTTTCGGGTTTGGCACGTTATTTTGAACAGCATCATCCAGAAAAAGCCCCAAAAATTGGCATCATCAATTTCGACGCGCATTTCGACTTACGCGCCTTTTCAAGTTCACAAGCCGATGTCAAGCCAAGCTCCGGCACGCCTTTCAATCAAATACAGCACTATTGCCAGCAACAAGGCTGGGATTTCCATTACGCTTGCCTTGGTGTGAGTAAAGCGAGCAATACGCGCGCCTTGTTTGAGCGCGCCGAGCAACTCAACGTGTGGTTTGTTGAAGACAAAGATCTCGGCTCGGTGAATCACGACTATCACCTTACTCAGTTACAGCATTTTATCGACGACTGCGACTATCTCTATCTGACGATTGATTTGGACGTTTTCCCAGCAGCCACCGCGCCAGGCGTAAGCGCTCCGGCGGCAAGAGGGGTCAGTTACGACAACTTAGCGCCCTTTCTTGATCGTATCCTCGCGCACCGTGACAAATTAATGTTGGCCGATATTGCCGAATACAATCCGACTTATGACGTCGACAGCCAAACCGCGCGGCTAGCGGCCAGATTGTGTTGGGACATTGCCAACGCCATGAACGACAAAGTTGAACATCAATAAACAGAACAACAATCAGGTGAGCCAATGAGTTCACCGCTACGTGAAATTAAAGGAGTCTTACAATGACACAGAGCCAAGGACAAGATCCTCGCCTAGACACCAGCCGAACCATTCGCGCCCCTCATGGCACCACGCTAAGAGCCAAGTCATGGTTGACCGAAGCGCCATTGCGCATGCTGATGAATAATTTGGATCCTGATGTGGCTGAGCATCCGCACGCTTTAGTGGTGTATGGCGGTATTGGGCGTGCTGCACGCAATTGGGCATGCTTCGACAAGATTGTTGAAGTGCTTGAGCGTCTTGAGGACGACCAAACGTTGTTGGTTCAATCAGGTAAACCTGTGGGTGTCTTCCCTACGCATAAAAATGCACCACGTGTGCTGATCGCCAACTCTAACCTGGTTCCTCATTGGGCGAATTGGGAACACTTCAACGAACTCGATAAACAAGGCTTAATGATGTACGGCCAAATGACCGCGGGCAGTTGGATCTACATCGGCTCCCAAGGCATCGTACAAGGTACTTACGAAACCTTCGTCTCTGTCGCGAAAAAACACTTCGCTGGCAATGCGAAAGGTCGTTGGGTACTTACTGGTGGACTTGGCGGCATGGGCGGTGCGCAGCCGCTTGCCGCTACGATGGCTGGCTTCTCGATGATTGCCGTTGAATGTGACGAATCACGTATCGATTATCGCTTACGTACGGGTTATGTCGATAAAAAAGCAACCTCCCTTGATGAAGCGTTGGCCATCATCAAAGAATCTGACACCCCTATCTCTGTTGGCTTACTGGGTAATGCCGCCGATGTGTTCGCAGAATTGGTGGATCGCAACATCACGCCCGATGTCGTCACCGATCAAACCTCGGCACATGACCCATTGAATGGCTACTTACCGCAAGGCTGGAGCATGGCCTACGCAGCAGAAATGCGTCAGCAAGATGAAAGCGCTGTCGTCAAAGCCGCCAAACAGTCCATGGCGGTTCAAGTCAAAGCCATGCTTGAACTGCAAACTCGTGGAGCGGCCACGCTCGATTACGGCAACAACATTCGTCAAATGGCGCTAGAAGAAGGGGTCGAGAATGCATTTGACTTCCCGGGCTTCGTGCCAGCGTATATTCGACCTTTATTCTGTGAAGGCATCGGCCCTTTCCGCTGGGCGGCACTGTCGGGCGATCCTGAAGATATCTACAAAACAGACCAAAAAGTGAAAGAGCTGATTCCTGACAATCCTCATCTGCACAATTGGTTAGACATGGCCCGCGAGCGTATTCAATTCCAAGGTTTACCCGCACGTATTTGCTGGGTGGGTCTGAAAGATCGCGAACGCCTAGGCCAGGCATTTAATGAAATGGTGAAAAATGGCGAATTAAAAGCGCCGATCGTGATTGGTCGTGATCATCTAGATTCGGGTTCCGTCGCCAGCCCAAACCGTGAAACGGAAGGCATGATGGACGGTTCAGATGCTGTTTCTGACTGGCCACTGCTCAATGCGCTGCTCAATACCGCCGGTGGTGCGACTTGGGTATCACTCCATCATGGTGGTGGTGTAGGCATGGGCTTCTCGCAACACTCTGGAATGGTAATTTGCTGTGACGGAACAGAAGATGCGTCAGCGCGTATTGCCCGAGTGCTGCATAACGATCCTGCAACGGGAGTGATGCGCCACGCCGATGCGGGTTACGACATCGCCAAACAGTGCGCAGCGCAGCAAGGTCTTGACCTGCCGATGCTGAACGAAGAATTGAGCAAGTTGAAGTAAGGAATATGGATATGTTAAATCTCACGCTAAAGCCCGGTTGTCTTAGCTTAAATCAACTGCGTCAAGTCAGTCGTTCGCCAATTAACCTATCTCTTGATGCGTCCGCGATTCCAGCCATTGAAGAGAGCACTCAAGTGGTTGAACGAGTCATCGCCGAGGATCGCACCGTTTACGGCATTAATACTGGGTTTGGTTTGTTGGCCAACACACGCATCGCTCCAGAAGATCTTGAAACACTGCAACGCAGTATCGTTCTTTCTCACGCAGCGGGTATCGGCGAATTCATGGCAGATGAAACGGTGCGTTTGATGATGGTGCTCAAAATCAATAGCCTATCCCGTGGTTATTCCGGTATTCGTCTAAACGTCATTCAAATGCTGATCGATTTGGTCAACGCGCAAGTTTATCCTTGTGTACCACAGAAAGGCTCTGTTGGGGCATCGGGTGACTTGGCCCCTCTGGCTCATATGAGCACAGTGTTACTGGGTGAAGGGCAAGCACGTCACAATGGCAAAATTATCTCAGGCCTAGAAGCACTCAAAATAGCCGGCCTTGAACCGATCACCCTTGCGCCAAAAGAAGGTTTGGCACTTCTGAATGGCACGCAGGCATCGACGGCTTTCGCGTTGGAAGGTTTGTTTATCGCAGAAGATCTCTTCGCATCCGCCACCGTCTGCGGCGCAATGTCAGTCGAAGCTGCACTAGGGAGTCGCCGTCCTTTTGACCCGCGTATTCACCGTGTGCGCGGACACCGTAGCCAAATGGATTCGGCGATGGCCTATCGTCATCTACTGGACACCAGTAGTGAGATTGGCCAGTCACACAGCAACTGTGAAAAAGTGCAAGACCCTTATTCGTTGCGTTGCCAGCCACAAGTGATGGGCGCATGTCTGCAGCAGATCCGTAACTCAGCTGAGATCTTGTTGGTTGAGTCCAACTCAGTGTCCGACAATCCCCTCGTATTTGCTGAAGATGACGACATCATTTCTGGAGGCAACTTCCACGCAGAACCTGTTGCTATGGCAGCAGACAACCTTGCCCTTGCGATTGCAGAAATCGGCAGCCTCTCGGAGCGCCGCATGGCATTGCTGATTGATAGCGCACTCTCTAAGCTGCCACCATTTTTGGTCGATAACGGCGGAGTCAACTCTGGTTTTATGATTGCGCAAGTGACCTCGGCGGCGTTGGCAAGTGAAAACAAAACCCTTGCACATCCAGCGTCCGTGGACAGCTTACCCACGTCAGCCAACCAAGAAGATCATGTGTCCATGGCTACCTTTGCCGCCCGTCGTTTACGTGAAATGGGTGAAAACACACGTGGCATTTTAGCCGTCGAGTATCTCTCAGCGGCGCAAGGACTGGATTTCCGTGCACCGCATAAATCCTCGCCTCGCATAGAACAAGCAAAGCAGATGCTACGAGAGAAAGTCAGTTTCTACGATAAAGACCGTTACTTTGCACCGGATATTGAAAAGGCCAACTCCCTGCTGAAGCTGGCCGTACACAATGTGCTGATGCCAGAAGCGGTGTTACCGAGCGTTCTCTAATCACGGATAAGCAAACCAAGGGTAACAACAAGAGGGCATAATGTGCCCTCTTGTCTCATATTTCCAGATGTAAACCTTTCACTTTGCACACAAATCTGTGAGCAAATATTGAACTTTCACACTGGATGGACCATTGAATCTATTCTCATAGCGTATAATCAGCCACAGTTTTGGCTATATCATACGACATATGTTTCTAACACCTTATTTTTCAAGCAATAACCATCAATTTCAGTTCACTCGCGAGCAAGCAAGTCACTTTGCGAAAAAGGTCGCGGGAGACTATAACCCAATCCATGATGAAGACAGCAAGCGCTTCTGCGTGCCTGGCGATCTTTTGTTTGCCGTACTGCTCAGCAAAGAAGGCGTCAGCCAAAAAATGCGTTTCGATTTTTCTGGCATGGTCAACGATGGTGTGGCTCTTCACATTGAAAATAAGTGTACTAAAGAGAGTGCCGTTGTGGATGCTGTAGGTAAAGAGTACCTGCACATGAGTCGCGAAGGTGATGTGAATCGCGATGCGGCTTTCATTGAGCACGTGGTGACCAACTATGTTCAATTCTCAGGCATGAACTTTCCACACATCATGGTGCCTCTAATGGAAGAGCAGCAGATGATGATCAATTGCCAGCGTCCACTGGTGATTTACGAAAGTATGGAAGTTGAATTTGAGCGTCTGGATCTTTCTCATCCAGAGGTGGCATTTACCGGCGCTACCTTTGATGTTGATGGCAAACGTGGTGTCGTCACTCTTAACTTCGCATTTAAAGAAGATGGCGAAGTGGTTGGACGTGGCATTAAACGCATGGTCGCCAGCGGCCTAAAACCTTATGACCAAGATGCCGTTGATGACTTGGTTAACCGCTTTAACGAACGTAAAGAAGCTTTTTTGCAGCAGTTTGCGCAAGCGGCATAAGTGACTTAGCCAAGTAAACAAGACTAAGAACAAAACGCAAAAGGGAGCTTACTTTAAAGCTCCCTTTCTCTTTGATATGAGATGGTCAAAACGTACACTTCAAACCATTATTACTATTTGTTAGTGTTTTCGTCTTACGAAACCCAACAGAGCAAATAACGATAACCAACCTAGGCTACCACCACTGCTTGAACCAGAACTTGAACTTTCTGCCGATGGTAAGATAAGTGATGAACTGTAGCGAATGGCATTTAAGAAACCGCGATCTGCTCCTTCACTTCCTAGCCCATCTTTCACATAAACCAGTTCAACGGCGTTCTTCTCACGTGGCAACACGAATGAAACTGTCCCTTCTTGCTCACCACTTACTGATAGCTCTAGCCGCCCATTCACAAAGACTTTCAGTTCGTCAAATTCTTCTTCCGAAGAGACAGACATGTCCAAGGCCACTTGTCCTTTTGCTATCCCTGATATCGCAATACCTGAGGATTGATCCTTTTCTAAAGTACCGGACATAATCCCTTTCGCAGAAAAATCCCACTCGATACCTTGACTAAATACGGACAGTTGTTGGTTAGGAATTTGTCCCATGATCCAATCTGATATGAACGGGTCGGCCAATGGGTATGATTGATAATGCACCGTCGATTTAACTTGGCCGATACCTTGGTTGCTATCCATTGTCACATCATAAGAAAAATCACCAGAGCCAAGAAGACTGTAGCTTGTAGTAACTTGGCACTCGGCTCCGATTGCAAGAGGCTGTTCGCAAGTATTATGAACGATTTGAGCACTTGACGTCGTGGCGAAGTTGGATAGCAACAACTCGCTTTCGGTATTATTTCGGTAAGTTAACGTCGCACTCTGAATACCTGGTGAGACGATGCCCTCATAAACATGCTGATCGTAACTCAGGCCTTTTGTTTTATTGGCAATCCAATCAGCGTAATAACTGACATTGGCATACACGCCGTACTTGCCTTTCTCTGCGCAACCATCACCCCAACTGACAATACCCAACTGTTTGTATTGGCCATTATCACTGACAACAATCGGGCCACCACTGTCACCTTGACAGGAGTCTTTTCCTCCCTGCACCACACCCGCGCAGAATGCGTTTTCCGTGATTTTATCGTAGCCCAGCGCTGGTACGTTTTTGCAGACTTGCTGATCAATCAGTTCTACGTTGACCTGTTGTAACTGAGTCGCACCACGAAAGTTATCTGTTGGGTCTTGATCTCCCCACCCCATCACGGTCAAGTTGCTCCCAGCAGCCAATGATTTCCTAAAACTGGCTTCTACTAAGGGAACGGAACCACCTCCAAACTCTTCACTCAACTCTAAGATGGCAATGTCATTTCCCATAGCAGCGTCAACATACGCCTCATGAACATACACTTTGCGCACTGAAAGACGTTGTTCACTCGTCGCTGCAGACAGATTCTGCTGGCCGATGATCACTTCAATATCTTCACCCAAGGTTGCATCCAAACAATGCGCTGCCGTCAGGACATACCTAGAGCCAATGAAACTGGCGCCACAAAATTGGCCTTTGCCTCCGTTGTAACCCTTACTCACAAGAGCTGCCATAAATGGCCACTTTTCGGCAGGTGCCGTAGATCCCCCAATAATTCGATTAGAGCGTTCCACAGAACTTTCTGAGCTATTCAATGGCTCGAGAGCTAAAGCCTGGCTATTCGCGAAAGCCAATGTAGATATGATAGCGATAGAAAGTATTTTCCGACGATACATGATATTTCCTTACAACATGACGTTAATGATTATTGTTCTTAAAAATCAACAAATCATATATCAAACGCACCATTCATAAAGAGCAAACACCATCAAGATGGAATTCATTTCACAGATCAATATCACGCTTCTCAACATTCACAATCACTACATTAGAAACCCCTTTCTTTTGTATCAAATCCAGCGTCTAACTTTTTGTTTGTAAACTAAATAACGCTCACCGAACAATCCTTCTAAGGCTCTTTCTTCGGGATAAATTTGAAAGCGGTTCATATAGGCAACAAATAAAGGGCAACCAACAAAGGCCAACATATTCTCTAACCAAATCGCATAAGCGAGTAGCAGTAGCAATAAAGCGAGGTACATGGGGTTGCGGGTATAAGCAAAAATGCCATTAGATACTACCGTCGAGGCACTTTCTGGTTTGACTGGATTCACCGTCGTTTGTGCTTGACGAAACGCGAATACACCAGCCATACCAATCGCGCCAGATAAGCCAAACAACACGCCAGCGAACCATAATCGACCACTAAGTGAAAATGACCATGAGATGAAAAACTCACTCGCCAAATACATAAACAATATGAGGATAAGAAATACGGCGACTGGGGGGATTTTTAACTCGAGTTTGTCCATTCTCAACTCCGGAGACCTTGACGGTCGCAGGTCTTTTTACAAAAAAGCCCAGCATAACGCTGGGCTAACGATCATCCATTCTGACGACAAATGGAAAGCAGTGCTTGCACTGGATGAAGAGGTTGAACGCCTTCAAACCGCTTCACCTGAGAGCGACATGAGTAGCCGGTGATCAAGCAACGCTCTTTTGGTAATGCCTCCAAACTTGGCTGCCAGCTCAAGGCGTAAATATCTTTCGACATTTGTAGCTTGTCACTTTCGTGGCCAAACGTGCCAGCCATACCACAGCAGCCAACTGGAACGGTATTAAGCTGAGCGCCAAAATGGGTAAAAATAGTGCCCCATTCTTTTTCCGCGTTCGGTAACTTAGTCTTTTCTGTACAATGCGCCAGCAAATACCAAGGTGGCTCTGCACTGCCCTTTGTCACATCAAACTCTGCTAGACGAGGCAGTAACCACTCGTGCGCAGTGAGCACTTGAAAATCACCCCGTTTATCACCCAAGATCTCTTGATATTCATCGCGATAACAAAGCACCAATGCAGGATCGACACCGACCATAGGAATCGCTAAATCGGCCACCAGCTCTAAGAACTTTGCCGTATCACTCGCTGTCGCCACAAAACGCTTTAAAAAGCCTTTGATGTGTTGCGCTTTACCGTTGGGTTTGAACGGCAGCAATATCGGCGTCTTACCTAAGCTCGTGACTAACGCAGCGAAATCTTCAACAACCTGTGCATCGTAGTAGCTGGTAAATGGATCTTGAACAATCAAGACGTGATCGCGTTTTTCATCACTTGAAAGCGCATTTAACTGTTGTAAATCAAACTCTTTAAGTGTTGCCAGTCGCTGTTTCAAGGTCGGGACCGACAGCAAAGGTGTGTCCACGTACCCTACCGTTTTCTCCGTTAAGCTTTGCATCCACGATTGGCGAATCACACCATTAATCAAGCGTGGCGCTTTAGACATGATCGGCAACAAGGTTTCGATGTTCGCAACCAGATAATCCTTCGCTGGGCGTTGATAACGGCTGTGGTAGATGTTGAGAAAACGCGAACGGAAGCTCGGCACATCGACTTTAATCGGGCATTGGCTGGCACACGCTTTGCACGCCAAACAACCATTCATAGCCTCATACACTTCATGAGAGAAATCGTACTCATGACGCTGATTAATTCGATTACGGACTCGATCAAGCATGTTCTTAATGGTCGAAGAACCCTGTAGGGTTTGAGCTTCCAAATCCAAAATATCAATGCCCTGCTCAGTCAACTGGCGCAGCCATTCACGAACCAAACCTGCACGACCTTTTGGTGAATGGCGTCTGTCTGCCGTCACTTTCATCGAAGGACACATTGGCGAACTTGTGTCGTAGTTAAAACACAAACCATTGCCATTACATTCCATCGCCTGTTTGAAGCTATCACGGACTTTGACATCGATTTGTCGGTCAAAGTACCCACGTTTCGTGTCCGAGACTTTGACGAGTTCGGCATCGCTACCCAGTGGTGTACAGATCTTACCCGGATTCATTTTATTGTAAGGATCGAACGCCGCTTTAATGCGTCTTAGCTCGGTAAACAACTCCTGGCCAAAAAAGTCAGGGCCGTATTCAGAGCGAAAACCCTTACCATGCTCACCCCACATCAAACCGCCATATTTCGCCACCAGTTTGACAACCTCATCGGACACCTCATGCATGAGCAACTCTTGTGTCGGGTCGCAAAGATCAAGTGCTGGGCGTACATGCAAAACCCCAGCATCTACATGGCCAAACATGCCGTACTCGAGATTTTTACTGTCCAGCAGTTGACGAAACTCAGCGATAAAATCGGCCAAATTTTCTGGTGGCACGCAGGTATCTTCCGCAAACGCGACCGGTTTGGCTCGTCCTTTCGCTGCGCCAAGCAATCCAACCGCTTTCTTACGCATGTTGTAGATACGTCCCAAGCTAGCCACGTCGTTACACACTTGATAGCCAATAATGCCGGCTTCACCCTGTTCTAGCATGCTATCGAGCTTGCTGGTCAGCGCGGCCACCTGCTCTGCGACTTCCAGCTCATTTTCACCTGCGTATTCCACCATGTTTAAACCGAGCATTTCCTGCCCTGGTACATCGGTAATCAAATCACTCACGCTGTGCCAAACAATGTCTTGCTTGGCAAGATTCAGGACTTTGGAATCAACGGTTTCAACAGACAGCGCTTTTGCCTCAACCATAAAGGGAGCATTACGTAGCGCGGCGTCGAAACTGTTGTATTTTACATTTACCAGCGTTCGCGCTTTAGGAATCGGCGTGAGGTTGAGTTTGGCTTCAGTGATGAACGCCAGTGAACCCTCGGCACCACAGAGTACGCGAGTGAAGTTAAACTCGCCGGTTTGTTCTTCAATCGCATTTTTTAAATCATAACCGGTTAGAAAGCGGTTCAATGGCGGGAACTTGTCTACAATCTGCTGACGTTTTTCACGACATACCGATTCCGTGACTTGTAAAGCCGTGTGGGCAAATTGTCCTTCTTCGGGTAATCCTCTCGATAGATCCGATTCGAGCATTGAGCCATCGGCAAAAACGGCTTGCAGAGACAAAACATGATCGGACGTTTTACCGTATTTCAATGAACCTTGCCCAGAGGCATCGGTATTAATCATCCCACCCAGCGTTGCGCGATTGCTGGTCGACAAATCTGGAGAGAAGAAAAATCCATATGGCCTCACAGCATCATTCAGTTGATCTTTCACTACGCCTGCTTGAACACGCACCCAGCCTTCTTGCTCGTTGATCTCCAAAACTTTGTTCATATGGCGAGAGAGATCAACCACAATCCCTTTAGTTAAAGATTGGCCATTGGTGCCCGTACCGCCGCCTCTTGGAGAAAAGGTGATACGCTCAAACAACGGGTTTAGGCTAAGCTTGCAGATGAGTGCGACATCTTGTGTGCTTTTTGGAAGAATTACAGCTTGAGGTAACTGTTGATACACGCTGTTATCAGTCGCAACGGCAAGGCGACTTGCGTAATGAGATTCAATGTCACCGTTGAAACCAGCTTGCTCAAGCTCTTTGAGAAAACTAAGAACAACGGGATCGACATCCGATTGAGAATTAAGTCTTGGTAACATTTGCTTCCTGCCCCTACAACACTGATCCTATCAGCCACGGGTTTATGATTAGAGTTAGAAATTAATCTTTGAATTTCGTCACTTTACAACATTTAAAAAGGTGATCAAAACAGAATCTGAATGCAAAAATGAAAGTTGTACTTTCTTTTCCGGTGATACCCACCTAAAGTCATTGAAAGACCATATGTAAAGAACTTAAACAGAGCATTGATAATGAAAAAAAACAGAGTCGTTACGACCGAAGATATCTTGTTAAAACTGTGTCAGTCCGTATCTGGAGTGCTCACTTCTGCCACCTCTTCTCAAATTCACTATTCTGCAATGGTGCAGAAAATCAACAAAACCAGTCTAAAGCCTGATTTCGGCTGTTTTGTTCTTTTTGATGGTGGTTTTACTGGCCTTGTCGTCATCAACTTTACCGCAAAAGCAGCATTAGAGATTTACACTAATTACATGCGTAATATGGGCATGCCAGAAGAAGAACTGGCCGTGTTGCACACCTCCGATGAAGTGGGTGATGTACTGGGTGAGTTGATGAACCAATTAGTCGGCGATTTCACCAATAAAATTCGCAAAGAACTGCAAACCAACATCACCCAAAATCAGCCCAAAATGCTGTCTCTGAACAAACAGGTTATTCTTTCGGTGGATACCAACCTAGACCGCCCACAAGCGCGTCGCGTGACCTTCTCTACGGCAAATAACAACATCTTCTACTTAGAGCTTGCGATGGATAAAACTGAATTTATTCAGCTTGAAGATTTCGAAGTCGCTGAAGATGAGAATCCGGATGATATTTTAGAAGCGGCGCAAGCAAACATGCGCGGCAAGAAAGCAGAGAGCAACTCATCAGAAGAGGAGTTAGACATTACCTCAGATTTGCTTGATGAACTGGGTATCTAAGCCTTTTCGCAATATCTAGCCAGCAAAAGCCGTGTCCACTGTGACACGGCTTTTTTGTCACCGCGCCTCTCGCAAGGATTCAAATTTTGTCGAAAAAAAGGTATGATGTCCGACTTTGCTGATTGAGTTAGGTTTTTGCCATTGTCTATGGATAAACAAAAAGCGCTGAAGAAAATTGCCAAATGCCTAGAGCTAGGCAACTCCGCCAATGTCAACGAAGCGGCCAACGCGATTAAGATGGCGCATCGCTTGATGCTCAAGTATGGCCTCGACAAAGACGATATCGAGTTCATTAAGATGGGAAAAACTCAATCAACCCATCTTCTGCCTGCGAGTATCAGTTCCGTCTTACTGCGTGTTATTCGTGGTATCAATACCAAATTTGGTGTAGAAGCAGTGTTGCTTAACCATAAGGGACTCAAACGCTTAGAGTTCATTGGTGAAGCTGACCGTGCTATTTTCGCCGCTTTCGCCTTTGACATTATTTACCGTGAAATGAACGAAAGCACGGGCCAATTCCGCAATAGTTTTGCAGGCTCTGGCACCTCTTCACTTGAGGTGACACGACGAGTCAACTCGTTTGTCTCTGGCTGGGTAGAAGGCGCATTGGAAAAACTGCCCGTGATCACGCCTGATGAAGAATCAGCTAACAAAATCAATAACTACATCGATAAAGAGTTCCAAAACATCGATCGTGAAACCTTTAAGCAGCAACTGCGTGAGGCGATGAAAAATCTCACCGCCGATTACGAAGTGGGCCTAAAAAAAGGGCGCAAAGTGTCTGTAAACCGCCCAGTTGGCGGTGCGCAAGCGATGAAACAAATCGAAAAAAGATAACCTTACACTGACATTTCTCTCATTGACTTGCTGAATAATCCGCACGGAGGCAGCAGTTAGCCTCTGAATGTACATGGAGAGATGACTTTGAAAAAAGTTTCTATTGCTTTAGCAATTCTTCTGACTCTAAGCGGATGTCAGGCAACTCAACGTCAGAATGCAACCACTGGCGAATCTGAAACCAACTCAGCCACCAAAGGCGCACTGATTGGTGCGATTGCAGGCGCAGTAGCCGGCGCGGCAACTGGCGATAAAAAAGATCGTGGTAAACGTGCCCTGATCGGCGCAGCAGGTGGAGCCGCTATTGGTGGTGGTGTTGGGTATTACTTTGACCAACAAGAGAAAGCCTTGCGTGAAGCACTGCTTAATTCTGGCGTTCAGGTCGAACGTGTTGGCGAAAATCAATTGCTGTTACGTCTTGAAAATGGCATCGGTTTTAGCTCAAGCTCTTATGCTCTGGATAGCAGCATTCACAATACCCTTAAAGGTGTGGCTCAAATCTTAGTTGAGTACCCAGATACCAGCTTAGTGATTGATGGCTTTACTGACAGCACAGGCAATGATGCCTCTAACCAAATTCTCTCCGAGCGTCGTGCTGAATCCGTCCGTAGCTTCCTGATTTCTCAAAACGTTGCTGCAGGCCGAGCCGTCGCACGAGGCAACGGTGAACGTTACCCTCTTTGCACCAACAGCACCGCAGAAGGCCGAGCGTGTAACCGCCGTGTCGAGATACAAATCCTGCCACTCAAGTAATAACGCAATTTTGGCTTAGCTGCTGATTTCACATTAGGTTCAGTCTATAATTTGGACTGAACCTAACCTCTAGAGATCCCATTTTGCGCAAACCCATTTTGCTTGTTACTTCGCTCATGTTCCTGATGCTTTCTTTTGGCTCTCATGCGGAAAGTACACAGGAGTTAACAGCAAAAGCCAATCAGCAAGATCCCAAGGCACAATATCAGCTCGCGGTTCAACTCGAACAGCACCAAGATGACACGGCTTCTGTCGATGCTTTCTATTGGTACCAACAATCGGCTGAGTTAGGGTACGAGCCTGCCCAGTTTAAACTCGCACAAGCTTTAGAAAGCGGCATAGGGACGCAAGGCAATATTAAAAGCGCCGCAAATTGGTACCTCCACTCGGCACTTCAAGGTAATCAACTTGCCCTTCTGCGTTTGGGCAATCTCTATGAACAGCACGGCAATGAATTTAGCAATCTTGAACTTGCTCAGCAGTGGTTTGGTATCGCGGCAAAAACCAATCCGCAAGCCGATCGTGAATACAATCGCATACTTGAACTTAAATTCAACCAGTTGCGTGCTAAGCAAGTCTCTGCGATATCGCAGCTCGATAACGCTTTGGCGGAACCCATTGACGAGCATTCGCTCACATCAAACCAAACCAATTTCTCGCAAAAAAGCAGTACTTCTGTAGTCAGTGATTGGATCCCTATTGCTCTCTTGCTCACTGTTATTCTTGCAGGCGTTTCTTTGGCGCGCACAATACGAAAACGTCGACTCACTCAGCAAATAGACCGCGACTTAACACTAGAAAAGGAACTGAAAAGTCAGCAGTTCAGTAACAAGCAGTTAAAACGCCAGTTAGAAAAAGTCTTTAACGAGTACAAAAAACTGCAGAATCAACAAAAAAATCATAAGGTAGCGCTGGCTTGCGCGATGTTTGGTTACCTGCCAAGTAACATTCCTGACGAAAAGTCGATCAAAATTCGCTTCCGCCAGCTTTCGAAACTCTACCACCCGGATGCCAGAGGTAGTGAAGAGGAAATGAAGCGTCTAAACGGAGCATTAAAAGTACTATTACAGAATGTTACAAATAAGTAACACAACAATTGTTGATATATCAATCAAAACACGAAACACCCATATAATCTACTCTCGCAATCGATCACGCTCTCAAATTTTATTTACAGACATTTAACACCCATAGAAAAGTTATGGCATAATAGCGCCGCAAAATAACACCTAACCAAGACTCTAGGTGGGGAGAACGAGATGTTTACAATTGAAGGCACCTGCGATTGGTGCAAAAAGCCAAGAATGCTGACTAGACATGACTATCTTGATGGCAAATGCCATCACGCATGTCAAGAATGCAATGACATTGCGAAAATTGATGTGCGCTTGTTTAACATTGGTGAACAACAGATGCGTGATCGTCAAATGTTAAGTTCATAGTGTCAGCTAGCCGCACTTTATCGTAAATAAAAAATCAATAAGCTTGGATAACCACTCTAGGAATGAATCAAGCATCAATGGATGATTTCGATACCCTCTCTTTGCAGAGGGTATTTTTTATCGTCAGTGCCAGCTTCCCCTTCGCTTCTTCTACCCATTTTTCTCCTCAAACAGACAGACCTTCGCATAACCAGAAATATTCAACTATCTTTCTGAAGCATTGTGCAATCGAATACATTTGTGACATCACTCTAATAATGCAACATAAACCACCGTTACATTACTTATAGTGACAAAGATCACTGAAGAGTTTTCGTTCTTGCATAGAATAACCTTCCATGCAATTACAAGGATTCACCATGAAGAGTCGCTTTGAGAACGCGCTGGCAAGCGCACCAGAATCACTTTCACGCCATCTAGCGCCTATCATTTTGGCTGCTGACTTTGATGCTTCCCTTTCAACAGTTCAGTTTGATGAGTTACTCAAGCAAACAGGGATGACCGATAACCAACTGCGCGTTGCGCTGCTTCCCTTTGCTGCCGCCTACTCTTACGCGCCCATCTCTGAGTTTTATGTTGGCGCGATCGTTCGTGGCCTATCTGGTACTCTTTATTTTGGCGCTAATATGGAGTTTGATGGAGTCCAACTTGGACAAACAGTTCATGCTGAACAATCGGCGATCAGCCATGCATGGATGAAAGGCGAGCAAGGTCTTTCAGACATCACCATTAATTTCAGCCCTTGTGGCCACTGCCGTCAATTCATGAATGAATTATCCAGTGCCAAAGAGCTTAAGATTCAATTGCCAGAGCGCGAAGAAAAGAAACTACACGACTATCTGCCAGATTCATTTGGCCCTTCAGATTTGGGCATCGAATCCGCATTAATGAGCCAAGTCCATCATGGTTTCACCACTGAAGATGATGATGCCTTAATGCAACGTGCGGTTGAAGCGATGAACCGCAGTCATGCACCTTATACACACAACTTGAGTGGCGTGGCATTGCAAACGGAAAGTGGACGCGTTTATCTGGGTGCATACGCCGAAAACGCCGCTTTCAACCCAAGCCTTCCACCACTGCAAGTGGCTTTGATTCAACTGCTGCTGGCGGGTGAGACATTTGCAAGTATTCAGGCTGCAGCTCTGGTTGAAAACCATAAAGGTAAAATTAGCCACTTAGCATGCACTCAGTCAACACTGGAAGCCTTAAACCCCGACATTCCAGTGAGTTATCTCAGCCTATAGTGATATCTCGTCAGCCCTACTTTACGTAGGGCTTTCTTTAAAACCGCAAAGCAAACGTTTGCTTTGTGGGTTAAATTGAGTATGATCGGCGGCAATTTTATTCTCTCTGATTACTTTTAAAGGAAGCACTATGTTCGGTACCGCGACTCGCGAAAGCGCCACACGCGTATTACTTTTAGGCTCTGGTGAACTCGGTAAAGAGGTGGCAATCGAATGCCAACGTCTTGGTCTGGAAGTGATTGCCTGTGATCGTTACCCTGATGCACCCGCGATGCAAGTAGCACACCGCAGTTATGTTTTCGACATGTTAGATGCAAGCGAGCTAGAGAAAGTTATCGCTGCAGAACAACCTGCGTTTGTGGTTCCGGAGATCGAGGCCATCGCAACAGACAAGTTGGTAGAACTTGAGGAACAAGGCTTAAACGTGGTTCCTAGTGCAAAAGCAACCAAACTTACGATGAACCGTGAAGGGATTCGTCGTTTAGCTGCAGAAGAGCTTGGCCTCACTACCTCACCCTATCGCTTTGCAGATAACTATCAGCAATTTGTCGAAGCCGTTGAAGCGGTGTCGATTCCTTGCGTTGTAAAACCCGTGATGAGTTCTTCTGGCAAAGGACAAAGCGTGATTAAATCTCCAGCCGACATTGAGAAAGCATGGCAATACGCTCAAGAAGGCGGTCGCACAGGCGCTGGACGAGTGATTGTTGAAGGCTTTATCGACTTCGATTATGAGATCACTCTTCTTACCGTCCGCGCGGTTGATGGCGTGCATTTCTGTGCACCAATTGGCCATCGACAAGAAGATGGAGATTATCGTGAATCGTGGCAACCACAAAAAATGTCTGAAAATGCTATCAAAGCCGCAGAATACACCGCAGAGCAGGTCGTCAATGCATTAGGCGGCTACGGTCTTTTCGGTGTAGAACTTTTCGTCAAAGGTGACAAGGTGATCTTCAACGAAGTCTCCCCTCGCCCGCACGATACTGGGCTAGTAACGCTCATCTCTCAAGAAATGTCTGAATTTGCTCTCCACGTTCGCGCATTTACTGGCATGCCAGTCAACAAGATTACCCAATACGGCCCTTGCGCGTCAGCGGTGATTTTAGGCAATGGTCAGTCAGAGAACATTCGCTTTGACGGGATGTCTGACGCTCTTGAACAACCGCAAACCCAGTTGCGTCTTTTTGGCAAACCCGATATTAATGGTCGTCGTCGTTTAGGCGTGGTGTTGACACGTCGTTCTAGCACTGAAAAAGCAGTGGATGCGGCAATAGAAAGTGCCAAGAAAATCAAAGTGATTTACTGAATATCGTTTTTCGATTAAGCAAATTAAAAAGGGTAGCTCACGCTACCCTTTGTTATTTATTGCTTTCAATAACGTAGACTTCTTCGCTAAAGCGACTTAAGCCTTGTTTTGCAATTTTGGGATGATGTTCATCCGCAATGTCTTGATGCAAACGTGTCACACGCATGCCCGCAAATAAGTGTTCTATCTCTTTTTGAGTCACCGAAAACGGAGGGCCGGACATCTCTTGCTGAGGGTAATCTAAACTCACCAGTAAAATACGCCCGCCAGGATTTAATAGACCACGAATGCGTTGTACATACTCCACTCGCATCTCTTCTGGCAACGCGATCAGTGCAGCACGGTCGTATATCAAATCTGCTTTACTGAGCGGAGCGGTGAAAAAATCCCCCGCGTAAATAGCCAACTCATCAAACTGATAGAGCTCATGTTGGCCGGAAATCGGAATCACCGTCGGAGTGTAGAAGTGCTCTGCAAAAAATGACCGCACAGCAATCAAACTAAGTTCAGCGCCTTCAACGTGATCATGTTTTGTGGCTAACCACGCAAGATCTTCTGTTTTGCCACAAAGTGGAACCAAAACCGTTTCTTCTCGCTTCGGGGCCAATACAGACCAAAAACGGGTCAACAATGGGTTAACGTCTTCCAAATGGAAGCCAATCTGATTGCTGGCCCATTTGTTGTGCCAAAATTCTGCATCTCTCATCGTGATTTGTATCTTTCTTTTGAACTGACCTGCGCCATAGCCTAACCAATAATTAACATTGAAAACAGTGAAAAGTGGTTTTCGTTCATATTTCGTTAATCCCAGAAATGTAGAGTGTATGACTGAAATCGGAGGATTATGCAGTGTGTGACACTGCGCACATAAGAGAAACATATACACTTATCTTGATTGTTTCCTGACAGTGCGCCCCCATAACTTAAGTAACTTGACTGTGTTTTAGACCTTTTAACTCCCCCGTTTACTAAAACAACGCAAGTTAAGGAGAGTGAATGAGCTTATTTCTTCGTACTACCGCATTGATGCTTTTGGTACTAAGCCGTGCACCTGCGTTTGCAGCCATTCCCACCGCGCCATCGAACCAAGAAAAACAGCGCGAAACCAGCCAAAATGAAGTGTGCTCAAAACTGTTTAAACACAGCTTGAGCGGTTTATACGGCATTCAATCCACTGATACGCGACCACTTCAACCCTACACTGATTTCGACGTGCTTTATAGCAAAGCACATCAAGCGCAATTTGAGCTCGAGACCATCGTAAAGAGCACGGCGCTGTTGACGGATACTCAGCCCTATTTTGCTGGTGTGAAGTCACAACAACGTGCAAAACAAAAAATTGCCTTGGAACTTAATCATCAACCAGAGCGTATTACTGACCTCGCTAGGGCAACCATTGTGGCCGATGACGTGGCTAGCCTTGTTAGTGCCTACGAGGCTTTAGAGCGAGAAACACGCATCGTAAAGGTGAAAAACCGCTTTAAGAGCCCAGGTGAGTCTGGATATCGCGACCTCAACCTGTTGGTGCAACTACCAAAGACTAACTTAGTTGCAGAAGTCCAATTGCACCTAAAAGCCATTGCAGATGTGAAAAGTGGCCCTGAACACGATTTATATCAGCAAATTCAAATGATGGAGAGACAAGCGGCAAGTGAAACGCGTTCACTGAATGATGTCGAGTTGGCGACCATTAAACGACTAAGAAGCCACTCGAAAGATCTTTACCAACAAGCGTGGCAACCTTATTTAACCACACACTTGGAAGCGGCTTAAGCGCTTAAGCAAATAAGCGAGTGAGATACCGCAGATAAACGAAGACCACGCAATGCGTGGTCTTTCAGTGTTCAGATTCAATTACTTTTTAAGATTTTCTACGCGAGCTTTTAGCTTCTGGCCCGGTCTGAAAGTGACAACGCGTCGTGCAGTAATTGGAATGTCTTCACCGGTTTTTGGATTACGACCAGGTCTTTCGTTCTTATCACGTAAGTCAAAGTTACCAAAACCTGATAGCTTTACCTGCTCGCCATTTTCTAGTGCCTTGCGAATTTCTTCAAAAAACACTTCAACCGTGTCCTTGGCGTCCCGTTTACTAAATCCTAGTGTTTCAAACAGGTTCTCTGCCAAATCGGCTTTTGTGAGCGCCATAAAACTTTCCTCAAAGCTAAGTTATACCTTGCTACACAGTGGGTAGCGCCAAAGCAATTTGCCCTACCAATCAACAACATATCGGGCTTACAACGGAAAGTGTATGCCAAGCTTCTGATTTACGCCAACTTTTTATTTGATCTAAATCGCGCATTGAAATCAAAAAAACAGCGCTAGAGTGTCAATTTTTGAAGCAATTCAACAAAAAATGTAATAAAGCAAACACTTATAAAGACTAAACAACTAAACTTAAGTCAAATTACGAAATTTTTATCTATTTGATATTTTCGTTAGCTATCGCATGTTTTTTCACCACTCTGACAAAACCTTCCTTTTTATCAGTAAGTTGCAACCGCAATAACATGCACATAAATAGGATAACACCCTAGCAATTTGTTTCAAAAATAGCAGTATTTCATTCGTGCAGTTGCACTTGATTCACATCATCGATACAGATAACGCCAAGCGCCGTTAAGTGACTGAGCACCTGTGCGTTGTTTTCTGGAAACACTGCGCGAGTTGACGCCAAATTTAGAATCACCTTAAAACCTGCGGCAACAAGCTGTTCAATGGATTTCTTCACGCAAAAGTCCAGTGCCAACCCACCGACAAGCACAGTATCTATTCCATGGGTACGAAGGAACTCAATTCCCCCTGTCGATAGCGTATCGGCTTGGTCATGATAAAATGCCCCGTATGGGTGAGCATCGGGATCGATACCTTTATTCATTTGGAAATCGTACTCTCGAATAGCCGGTAACCCCGGTAACAATTCGACACCCTGCGTACCGACAATACAATGCGGATTCCATTTAATATCCACTTCCGGAAGACCAACCGGCTCTAACATGTTTGCAGGCGTTTCAGCTTCCCACGCAGCTCCCGGAGGATGCATATCGCGCGACACTAACTTTAACTTTGTTTTTGTGTGATTCTGCTTTAACGCTTCAACAATTTCTAACGCACCGGAGACAGGAAGCTCATTCGGGCATAACTCACTAAACCCTTGTTGCGGATCCACATCTAACGACGCGGTGCGATTTTTAAAGATATCTACCATGTTTAACTCCCTTTAACGCAAGCAAGTTTGAAAATAGGTTACGTGCTTATGCGCTAAGCTATAAACTTGAGCGGGCTTGCCTCCTTTCCCCTTATTGGTCGAGGCAATTTTATTCGCGCTAACGATCACACCAGTATCGATCAAGCGTCGCTTGATCGTCATGCGGTTCACATCCACACCAAACTTGGCGTAGGCATGAATGATGTCAGAAACGAGAAACTCTTTTTCGAGTGCAAACAAAACCACCGAAGTGTATTCGATCGCGGCACGTAATTTGGTCCATGCGAGGCGAATTAAATCAGCATGGTCAAAGGCCAGCGCCACTTTACCTTGCAGTACCGACTCAAGCGCGAACCAAGCCAATTGCTGATCGCACAAACCACAGTTTTGAATTTGTTCGATATTGGTTTGATTAAGTAATGCATAGTGAGCGATGGTCACGCTCCAACCATGGGGATCGCGCTTTGGATTACCATCCACCATCGGCTCACTGATGTAGTGAGGATAGGTATGAATTTTTTGTCGGCAGATACGACGTCGCGCAGAGTCAAAATCAGCGTCGGCGGGTTGTCCTCCCTCTTGGGATAAATCGTGTTCAAACACAAATCCTCCCGGAATAGACCACATGCCATGCTGCGGTCGCTCAGGATTGGTGCGCTTAATCAGCAGAACTTCCAACCCTTTCTCACCTAGCTTCAAGCAAATCATGTCAATCGTAACAATCATACGCTAACTCTTAAATATCAAACTGGCACTACAATACTGAGACGCTCCTATAGGGTCAATAGGAAAGTACACTTTTGTTCCTAACTTTGTTTTATACCTAGTCAATCGATTCCCGTTGTACTTTACCCACCCAAGAAGATAATCAAATTAGCTGACACTAGCCTCGCCGAGCAATGAGACGTTAGTAACAAAAATTGACAAACTATACTCTCTCATTTAGAGTTCAGCACATTAATGAACAAAATGTTCTTAACCTAAATAGGGTGAAAACAGATACATGTGCGCGCCACTTTTTCAACCAGCCATTATTCAAAGTGTTCTTGATTTAGATGTCTATAAAATCAATATGATGCAAGCCGCGTATCGATTTTATCCTCAAACGCAAGTGCGCTACGAACTGATCGTTCGCTCGGATGACAACTTGTCTGATTTAGTGGAAGAGGTTCGTGAGGAAATCGACCACCTCGCAGAACTTCGCTTTGATGCTGCCCAACTGGCTTACTTGGCAGAGAAAGCACCCTATTTAACGGCTGAGTTTCTCTCCTATTTAGAAACCTTCCGCTTCCACCCTCAGCAACAAGTCTCTGTTGGTATTTTCCGCACCGCACAGGGCGATTGCCAACTCAGAGTCACCATAAACGGTATTTGGCACGAAACCATTCTCTATGAAACCTTAGTGATGAGTATTATCTCAGAGCTGCGCAATCGTCGTTATTGGGCACAAATACCCCAGTCTCAACTGCGCAAGGTATTAGAGGACAAACTGGACTTTTTAGATTCGGAACTTAAACGCCGTAATATTACTCATTTCCGCTTCTCTGAGATGGGGACACGACGCCGATTTAGCTTTGCTGCGCAAAAAATGATGCTTGACGTATTACGTGCACGAGTACCAGAGCTGCTCTTAGGCACCAGTAATTATCACCTTGCTCAAGAGTTCAATTTAACGCCAATTGGCACGGTCGCACATGAATGGACCATGGCGCATCAAGCGCTTGTTGCTGTTCAACACTCTCAACGTGTCGCATTAGACAAATGGCTTGAAGCGTTTGATGGCAGCCTTGGTATCGCTTTAACCGACACCATCGGTATTGATGCGTTTCTTCGCGATTTTGACCGAGACAAAGCCACTGCCTATGCAGGCGTCAGACACGATTCCGGCAATCCATTTGTTTGGGGAGATAAAATCATCGCCCACTACGAAAGTCTCGGCATCGACCCAACCACTAAATCCTTGATTTTTACCGATGGACTGGATTTTGCGCGTGCGCTTGATATTTGCGAGTATTTCGCCGGACGCGCACAGATAAGTTTTGGCATTGGCACTTTCCTCGCCAATGATATGGGCAATTGGACCAATGACAAAGGCACCCGTTACCAACCGATATCAATGGTGGTCAAGATGGCAGAATGTAATGGCTCCCCGGTGGCAAAAATCAGCGACGAGCCAGAGAAAGCTATGTGTGAAGACATCTTCTTCTTGATGAACCTCAAGCAACGCTTTGGCTTAGAAGTGGATCTCGATAAAGCGATCGAGACGCTAAAGCAGATGAAACGTCAGCAGAAAAAGCGCATTCAAAGCGTCGCTTAAAACAAGTTTGCCCCGTCCTCTCATTGCACCTTTCGTAGCGATTGACGACAGACATAAAAAAACCTGCCAGTTGGCAGGTTTTTTGTCTTCTATGTTTAAGATTAGTCGCGCAGTGACGCGCCAAACTTCTCAGACACATGTGTAACGATGGCATCTACCGCGCCTGCGATATCTGCATCTTCCAACGTGCGCTCGTTAGACTGTAGAGTCAAAGCGATTGCAAGGCTCTTCTTGCCTTCCTCAACGCCTTTGCCTACGTAAACGTCAAACAGTTTTGCCGCTTTAAGGAACTCACCGCCCACTTCTAGACACGCATTGACGATGTCACCAGAAGCAACCGCTTCATCGACAACAACCGCGATATCACGACGGTTTGCAGGGAACTTAGACAATGCCACCGCTTCAGGGATCACTTTGCGATTGATTGCAGACCATTCGATCTCAAACACAATAGTGCGACCATTAAGACCGAACTTGCGCTCTAGTTCTGGGTGAACGGTACCAATTACACCAATTTCTTTACCATCAACAACGATCGCCGCTGACTGACCTGGGTGAAGTGCTGGATGTTTTGCTGCAACGAAGCTGTATGCTTTGTCGTTTGCAGAAAGCTCAAGAATCGCTTCCACATCACCTTTAAGATCGAAGAAATCAACCGTGTTGGTATCGATGTTCCAATGTTCTTCACTGCGAGTACCCGCGATAACACCGGCCAGCATTGGCTCTTGGCGCATGCCGTTTTCAGCCGTGTCACATGGGATGAAACGCAGGCCGTATTCGAATAGACGAACACGTGGTTGCTGACGCTTCTGGTTGTGAACCACTGTGTTTAGCAAACCTTGAATCAAGCCAAGACGCATTGCTGACATTTCTGCAGAAATTGGGTTTGGCAGGATCAGCGCATCAACACCTGGAACAACCAATTTCTGTTGTTCAGGCTCAACAAAGCTGTAAGTGATCGCTTCGTGGTAACCACGGTCAACAAGCAAGTCGCGAACACGTTTAAGAGGAATGTTCGCCTCTTGGTGATCGTGCATTTTCAGTGCGGCGGTTGGGTTTTGGTTTGGAATGTTGTCGTAACCGTAAATACGGCCAACTTCTTCCACCAAATCCTGCTCAATCGCGATGTCGAAACGCCATGTTGGCGCCACGGCAACCCAACCTTCTGCGGTCGTTTCTACCGTCATACCCAGACGCTCTAGGATCTCAACCACGTCGCTGTCTGCAATGTGATGGCCTAGAAGGTTGTCCAGTTTCGTGCGACGCAGTGCCACTTTGTTTGGCTTAGGCAGTTCTGCTTCAGACTCTACAGCAACAACAGGTGCTACTTCACCGCCACAGATTTCAACAAGAAGCTGAGTTGCACGCTCCATTGCGTTCACTTGCAGTGCGTAATCCACACCACGTTCGAAACGCATTGAAGAATCCGTATGCAGACCGTAGCTACGAGCGCGGCCACGGATGTGGTCAGGTGCAAAGAAAGCACACTCAAGTAGCACATCTTTGGTTTCAGAGGTTACACCGGACTCTTCACCGCCAAAGATACCTGCGATTGCCAGTGCTTTGTTGTGGTCTGCAACCACCAATGTATCGGCATTCAACTCTGCTTCGCTGCCATCAAGAAGGGTGATTTTCTCGCCCTGCTCAGCCAAACGAACTACGATACCACCGTCGATCTTCGCTAGATCAAACGCGTGCATTGGCTGGCCTTGTTCTAGAAGAACAAAGTTTGTGATATCAACCACTGGATCGATTGAACGAATGCCACAGCGACGCAGTTTTTCTTGCATCCATAGCGGTGTTTTCGCTTGAACGTTAACGTTTTTCACCACACGACCAAGGTAACGTGGACACGCCGCTGGTGCTTTAACGTCAATCGCAACGGTGTCATCAATAGAAGGCGCAACAGGAGCAACAGAAGGCTCTGTGACGTCAGCACGGTTGAGTACACCCACTTCACGCGCCATACCGCGGATGCTGAAACAGTCAGCACGGTTAGACGTCAAATCAACATCTACGGTCACGTCATTCAGTGCTAGGAAATCACGGAAGTCCATACCGATTGGGGCATCGCTAGCCAGTTCCATGATGCCATCCGATTCCACATCGATGCCTAGCTCTGTGAATGAGCAAAGCATGCCGTGCGAAGGCTGACCACGTAGTTTCGCTTTCTTAATTTTGAAATCACCTGGTAGCACAGCACCCACGGTTGCCACAGCCACTTTCAGGCCTTGACGACAGTTCGCTGCACCACAAACGATGTCCAAAAGCGCTTCTTCACCAACGTCGACTTTGGTGACACGCAGTTTGTCTGCATCTGGATGTTGACCACATTCCACAACGTGACCAACTTTAACACCGTTAAAAGTGCCTGCTACAGGAAGAACATCGTCTACCTCTAGACCGGCCATCGTGATTTGGTGAGTAAGCTCGTCAGTAGTAACCGCAGGGTTTACCCACTCACGAAGCCAAGATTCGCTGAATTTCATTGTGCTTAAACCTCTGGATTACTTGAACTGTTTTAGGAAACGAAGATCGTTCTCGAAGAACGCTCGTAGGTCGTTCACGCCATAACGAAGCATGGTTAGACGCTCAACACCCATACCGAATGCGAAACCAGAGTATTTTTCAGGATCGATGCCAACGCTACGAAGTACATTCGGGTGAACCATACCGCAGCCTAGTACTTCTAACCATTTACCGTTTTTACCCATTACATCGACTTCTGCTGAAGGCTCAGTGAATGGGAAGTAAGACGGACGGAAACGAACTTCCACTTCCTCTTCGAAGAAGTTACATAGGAAATCGTGCAAGATGCCTTTTAGCTGTGCAAAGTTCACGTTTTCATCCACCAGCATGCCTTCCACTTGGTGGAACATTGGCGTGTGGGTTTGGTCGTAATCGTTACGGTATACACGGCCTGGTGCGATGAAGCGGAATGGTGGTTTACCATTTTCCATCGTACGGATCTGTACGCCAGACGTATGAGTACGCAACATCAAATCTGGATTGAAGAAGAAGGTATCGTGGTCTGTACGTGCAGGGTGATCCGCAGCGATGTTTAGCGCGTCGAAGTTGTGGAATGCATCTTCGATTTCTGGGCCAGACTCAACGTTAAAGCCTAGTTCACCAAAAAACTGTTCAATACGCTCAACTGTACGCGTAACTGGGTGAAGACCACCATTTTCGATACGACGACCAGGTAGGGTCACATCGATGGTTTCTGAAGCCAGTTTTGCTTCCAATTCCGCTCTTTGCAGTGCGTCTTTACGAGCAGCTAAAGCGTGTTGAACAACCTCTTTGGCCTTGTTGATCTCTTGACCAGCTTCGCGGCGCTCTTCTGGTGGAAGTTTACCTAGGCTTTGTAGTTGAGCCGTTAGCTCACCTTTCTTACCTAGATACTGAACTCGCACTTCATCGAGTGCGACAAGCGACTGTGCGGCATCAATCGCAGCATTCGCGTTAGCAATGATCTCTTGTAGATGTTGCATCGTTTCCTCATCTACCTTCTGGTAGTGTCCATAAGGGAGTAATTGGTACTTTTTTGATAGCTGTACATAGTAGCTAAACCCGCCTCTAATGCCAAATTGAATTATTAAAAGAAGAGGTTATTGAGTAAAAAGACGCCAAATATTAAAAGAGGACAAAATCCCGGAGATCCGATTCATGGCATTTGGCTGAAAAAGAGGCAAAGTGAACGAAAAGATAAGCGTAAGTTCGTGTCTGAAACGTTCGCATCGAAACTATTAACACCTAAACCATTCGCGCCTGAACCAAAATGACCCAGACGCAAGTTGAGCGTACGACGAACTAAGCGTTGAGTTGAGTCGCGTTAACGCAATTTTTACCATTGTGCTTAGAGCGATACACAGAATCATCCGCGACTTGAATTAACTCTGTGTAGGTGCTCATCGCGGGCGTTCTTTCTGCCACTCCAACACTGATGCTACCGCGCCACGGTTCCAAGCCTGTTGGGATAAGCAGATTGTTCACTTGTTGACGCACAAGCTCAGCGACGTGTAAACCACCTGCGAGATCGGTATTTGGGCAAATCACCAAAAACTCATCTCCACCCAAACGACAAACAATATCGTCGCTGCGGAAACTGTGTTTCAGCGTGTGCGATAACTCTTTCAACACCACATCCCCGGCTTCATGGCCGCAACTGTCATTGACCTGCTTGAAATAGTCGGCATCAATCATGATGCACACCAACGGTGCGTCAGCGAGAGACGCATCATTCCACAGCTCTTTAAGCGTTTGAATGGCACAGCGGCGATTGGGTAACTGGGTCAAAGCATCGGTATAAGAAAGCACTTCCAGTTGTTTATTGGCTTCAACCAGTTGCCGTGTGCGCTCCTCCACTTTCTCCTCAAGGTGCTGATTGAGCGACAACAACTCTCGGTTACGCTCCGAGACTTGATTAAATAACGCGTTCAACGCGTCAAGTAGTGGTTGGGTCGAAGAATCACTTTTTCGCTCTTCTTGTTCATAGGCTTGTTGCGGAGTAAGCCCTGATTTTATCGCTTCCACTTGTCTTGCCATATTTTGGTCAATACCCAAAATATGATAGGCCAACCAATGAATCAGAAAATGCAGTAATTGCTCTGCCGATTTTTTGTTTTCTTCCGAGATAAAGCTCTGTATACCCATGATGTCAGACATGAAAGCACGATGAATTTTGATATGGTATTGCAAATGCTCGTGATAGACGCCCGCGTTACGCATCAAGTTCTCTTCTTCTTTGAAGTGAAACTCAGCGTAGCGAGACAGCTCAAACAACGCCATTTGAATGTCTTGTATTGATATCGTATTTTCTGAAATCAACTCACCGTAACGGTTGATAAACCCCACCAAATACTGATGTTGCTCATCAACATCTGCGATGCCGGTTTCAAAGTTTTTATCCCATTTGAATGAGTTCAATTGACAGCCCTTTAAAATGTGTCCGTTCTAACCGAACACTCTAAATACACTCATTTTTGAGGGATTTTATAGTGAATACAGCGAAAGAGCTTTATAGAAATGTTGAAAAAATGAGGTAGATCTAACTTGAACTGATATCACAAAACTCAAATCAATAGACCACCTCAATGGATAAGAAGAATCTAATTAATAAAATCAGATAGTTATCTTTAGAAATAATAATCTAGGCCAAGTTCAATAAAGTCATCTTTACGACCAAAGTATAGCAGGTCATTCGCGGTTTCATTTTCAAACAGCCATGCATCGATACGCCACTTGAGCTGATTGTTAATTCGGCTGCTCGCTTCGAGCTTGGCGTTGTAAACATCACTATTATCAAGATCTTGAGTCATCCCCATTAAGAGTTCGGTGCCATCTTCATCATTGAAGGCAAAACGCAACCCGGCAAAAACATCATTTTGTCCTATCGTCTGAGCATTGTTTCCTCGGCTGTCATACAAGTATTCCGCAATAAAGCCGATATCAACGGCGGAGTCCAACACGCCTACCCATGTGTATTCAAAACCCGTCACAACACCGGTGTGGTGATCGTCACTGTCTCGGTAAATGTTCTCAAGCTTCCACAGCCAATCGCCGACAATACCTTGGATATCAATGCCAACTTGAGACATTTGTGCGTAGAACGGTTTTATCTCCCCCCCGCTCAAGCGATAGTAGGGATCACGATTGGTGCCTTTAAAATAGCTGACTCCGATATCCCAATCTCCAAACATTTTGCTATATCGAAAGGCAAAATCGATGTGTTTCTCTGCTTGCGAAGATTGATATAACGCATCTTGAGAAATGGGCGGATTAGGCCTTAGTCTTCCCTCTTCGCCCGAAAACGTTCGCTCACGAAAATACGGCAGCACAAACCAATCTGTTGTTCCCCACTCTTTTACAACCGTCACATGCACCATCGGCTGTCCTAATTTGGCTTCGCCATCCACCGATTCAACCGCATCGGTCTGGTTAATCACATCCACTAAATGCGCCGATTCCGTTACCCCCCAAAACACTTTGCCGACGCCCGCTCTGAGCTCATAATCTCCCCAATAATTGAGGTAGAGTGCTTCGCGTATATCGCCATGAGAGCGCTCTTCATCCACCGCATCCCAACGATAAAATGGGATAAAAGTAAAACGGCCATTACCCTCACTTTGCTGCCAATAAAATTCAGGCTCGAATACCAAGGAACTTTGGCCTCTGTCTTGGCCTTGTAGCCCTGATGAAAAGAACTGCCTATGTTCAAGACTTGCACTGCCCGATAGCTCAATGCCGAAACACGGTAACGCAGCGGTGACAAGCAGCGTTGAGGCCAGCAACTGGCCTCCCTTAACGATGGTTTTCTTCATGTATCAATCCCACTACTTGATGCGTTTCAGCACGTTTTGCTCGAAATCGCTTTCCGTTAAGCCCGTTCGAAACGCCATTGCATTGGTCGTCAGTTCGGTACTTTTGCCCGTTTGATGATTCACCATCGTCATTTTATGAGCTCGCCAGTATTGATTGAGGTATTGCTGGTACTCATTAAATACGAGGGTTTTGAGTAACGCATTTTTGCGATCATAAAACTCCATCTTCAAAGGACGATAATGTTGCTGATCCAGCCAGACCACTTGGCGGGTATAGCCCGAGTTTTCATCCGTTGGCACTTGTTCGATAACAAATGCGTTCTCGCCATCTATCGATTCATCACCCAAATAGGCAAAACGGTATTTTTCCAGCTCGAACGAACTGAGATCTTCATAGGCAAACTCACTGCCCATAAAAGGGCCGGATTTATTACGTGACGAAATGCGTTTCACCCGTTTAAGCGCAGGCAAATAGAGCCACTGATCGTCCGCATCGCTGATGTGCGAATGGTTGAGAAACGCGGTACCTTGAACGTCTCTTGGCTCATCGAAGATGGTAAGCCCTTTGTCACCATCGGCTTCCACCTCCAGTGACTTCAAACGCATCAAACGAAGGCTACTTTCGCCTTGTGCATTTTTGAGGAGCATTTCCATGGTCGCGACCGAATCCCCCCAACCAAGGTCACGCTGCTTGCGCTCCTTGGCAATTTCTAATCCTTTGGCTTGATCATTCGCCATCGCTGGCGTGACGCCCAGTGCAGCAGACAGTGCCGTAAACAAAGCAGCCACCGCCGCCATCGTATTGAGTTTTTGTATGCTGAGTCTTTTCATCTTGATGTCCTTATTACGCTTGATTCGGTTGAATGGGTGTTGTGTTCGGCTCTTGAGAGTTTTTCAATTGGGCGTATTCCGCTGTATCAAATCGCATCAGTAACGATGGCAATAGAACGAAGTCGATCACCAAAGCGACGAAGATAACGATGGCGCTTAACTGCCCCATGTCTGAGTTGAGGCGGAATTGCGACATGGCCAACACCGAAAACCCGGCCACTAACACAACGGTGGTGATCCACAAAGCGCGCCCGACGGTATGGAAGGCAT
This sequence comes from Vibrio vulnificus NBRC 15645 = ATCC 27562, assembly GCF_002224265.1. Lineage (NCBI taxonomy): Bacteria > Pseudomonadati > Pseudomonadota > Gammaproteobacteria > Vibrionales > Vibrionaceae > Vibrio > Vibrio vulnificus. The sequence continues at coordinate 2,884,495 of NZ_CP012881.1, read as the reverse complement.
ATCGCACCGCCTGCTCTGCGTTTTGCCCTTCTTTGCGGGCGTGCTGATACTTGGCAAGGAAGTGGACAGCATCATCGACGACGATGCCAAGCGTTAGTGTCACCACAACCGAGAGACCTAAGTTGATTTCACCGGAGATCAGCGCCCAAAGACCAAAACCAATCACCGCAGGAGCAATGTTCGGAACCAAGCTGATTACCCCTAGTCGCCATGAGCGCAGAGCAAAAATCATCAGTGCTGAGATTAGGATTAAGGTAATCGGCAAGGTAGACAGCATGCTGGCCATGTTCGTTTCACCGATATGAGCAAACATCAGCGATGGGCTTGAGGCGACCACTTGATATCGCGGCGCATTGCTGGCAAACCATTGGTAGATGCGCTCTTCCAACGCCACCAACTCGACGCTGCCTAAGTTTTTCACGGTCAATTGCAGTTTGACGGAAGACTTGTCGACATTGACTTGGTTATTCAGATCTAGACCAAACGGCAGTGACATCTCATAGAGAAGCAAGTACTGAGCGGCCAGCTCACGCTCTGCTGGCAATGCATAATAGGCACTATCATCACCGTGCATGTTTTTGTTTAGGCGCTTATAGATGTCAGACAACGATGCCACATGGTCCGTTTCAGGCTGCTCGCGTAGCCAACTGGTGAACTCACCCAAAACCTCTAAGAATTCTGGACTGGCAATCCCTTGGGATTGATGTGTTTTAATCGCGATGCTCATCGTGGTCATGCCACCAATTCTTTGCTCCATAAAATCGGCTGCTTGTCGAAATTCGCTACTGGTATCGAAATACTTGACCGATTCATCGTTGACTTTGTTGTAAGGAATCAAAGCGGCACTGCCTGCAATCACCACGATGGAAAGTGGCAGTAAAACGTTACGTCGGTGCACCACAAGATCCGCTAACTTATCCATAATATCCGACGATTTCGCCGCTTGTTTGGCACTAAAACGCACTGGCAACAGGTTAAGCAAGGCGGGCAGTAAACTCACGGACAACACACACGCAATCATCACCCCTAACGCAGACAAATTACCAAAATCTCGTAGTACGGGAGAATCAGACATGTTCATCATCAAGAAGCCGATCGCGGTGGTCACTGAAGTAATGATGATAGGCACAAAATTGAGCGTCACGCTGCGGTGAATCGCTGGTGATTTCGGCATGCCTTGGCGCATAAAATGGCGCATGCTGGCAATGACATGAACACAGTCTGCCACGGCCAATGTCATGATCAGTGTCGGCACATTTACTGAGGCCACATGCAAAAACATTCCAGCCCAGCCGACGATGCCCAACGTCGCAACAATAGCGCCAATAATCACCACTAACGTCGCCAAAACACTGAGAAACGAACGCAGCATGAGGGTGAGAAAAAGCAAAATCACCAAAAGCATTGTTGGCACTAACGTCGCACTGTCGTTTTGCGCCGCCATCGCAAACGAATGGTTCATCGCGATGATACCCGCCTTGTAGATGGTGACATCAGGATACTCTGCACGATAATGACTGAGCATTTGTTCGACGTATGCGACCACCTCGTTCACTTCAGCGGTCTCATCCACCCCTGGCATTTGCATGGTGATATTAATAACCGCAACATCGCCTTTCTCGGAGACCAAAGCGTTAACCAGTAGTGGCTCTGACATCGCGACCGCACGAACCTTGGCGATGCGTTCCGCTGTGAGTGGGTACGATTGATAAAGAAGATCTTCCACCAGCAGATCATCGTCTACCGCTTCGGTATGTTGGTAGTTAGCAAGCGAATCGACACGGCTTGAATAAGGCACTTGCCACGCTTGCTCTGTCATTTCTTGGATTTGAGTCAGTGTGCGCTGGTCAAACACATCGCCACTTTTAGGTGCTAAGACTAACGCGATGTTGTCCGTTTTCGCGAAGGTGGTTTGAATCTCATCAAAGGCCTGTAATTGAGCATTACTGCCGTCAAAAAAGATATTGTAATCCCCACGAAAATAGAGATTTTTTGCCCCCATCGCTGTCGCGACAATGGCCATCAGGCTGATGATAAGGGTCCAAAAACTGAACCGCGTTGAGAACGCGAGCAGTGAAGTGCGTTCATTGGTTGACTGCTGAAGATGGTTCATCACACTCTCCATTTGTGACGTTTCGTCAATAATCTCTCTTTAAAAACCAGCAAATGCTGGTTAAGAGAGGAAGAATTTTGGAATCAACAAAGAACAACCCATTTTTGTTTTTCCAAGTTCATTTTTTGACGATTCGTCACTAAGTGTGATTTAAAAACCAATCCTAAGATTGGCTTTGTTCCTTTATCGACCAACAGATTCGAGATAAGCGATTTCTTCAGCAAACAGTTCTTGCTCTACCCGTCGCCAGGTTTTGCGATAATCCCATTCGCTCGAAAGCGGCTTCCATCCGAGTCCATCAAGTAGCAAGTTCGCGTTATGTAGCACTGTAAATGGATCTTGAAGGCGACTGATACAGTGACTATTTGATGCGTTTTGCGTCAAGGCATTCGAACCAAATGCAATTGACCAGTTAGCAAATACAATGGCATCAGAACCCACGGCGGGTGAAAGTTTCACATCGCCGACTTCGGCCGCGTAGCTCACAAGAGCATCCGCACCTGAAATCACTTTTTCTTCAAGCTCATTTAACTCATTCACCCTCGCAGGCGACGCTTTCTCAAGCACCCATGGCGTTTTAGCCATGATGGCACAGGTCGATAACACCGGCTCTAGACGCGAGTAAATACGGTAACCGACATGCATCGCGATCATTTTTTCTCGCGTCGTACCTTCAAACGCTGCGGTACGATTAAAGAGAAGCGCTTCGTTTTTTAGCGAATGAATACACAGCGCTAAAATCACATCCTCTTTACTGCAAAAATGATTGTAAATCGTCCCTTTTGAGTACGGACTGGCCGCTGTTAGTTTGTCCATCGTAAGGTTGGCAAATCCTTCCTTCTGTACGATGGCTTTTGCTAACAGAATTAATTCAACTTCTCGATCAGCGATAGCTTGCTGTTTTTTCGTCTTTCCAGCCGAAAAGCCACACCCGTTTTGCTCATCACTTTTCTTACAACCAAAGTTAAACATCATTCACTCTTCCGTATCGACGTACTCCCGCTGCGATTGTAACACGAATCCCTACTAAAGGAATCTCACTCATTTTTGACGAACCGTCACAAATGACACTTCGTCATAATAGTGCATTAATTGATCTAATCAAGTCCTTCTTACGAGAAAAATTGATGAGGGTTATGTGTCAACCAAGCTGAAGTACAACTCATTCCATATACAATAAGAGCTCAGCAACTAAAAGAGGCGGTTGGAGCTCAAAACAAAACTATTAACATTCGAGCAGGCTCACAAATTAGTACTGGTGACACAAGATATTGATACTTTCCATGAATAGATGTTCTTCTTCCAATGATTCCTCTAGTATCCGTCAATCATAAAAAACACTACATTAATCACAAATTACAAGGAAAGTAGAGTGAAACAGTGTCATATTGCACTGTGTGCGCTAACTGCATCTTGCTTGCCGTTTACAGTTCATGCAGAAGATGTCGCCGAATCTATGGTGGCGCCACCGACTCAAAACAGTCCGTGGAATTTGACGTTTTCGACTTCATACAGCCGAAACGCCTACCCCGATAACAGCTATCTTGCATCACGTTCTCTCGACGCCAGTCTCACCGTGGAATATGAAACGGAAACCAACTGGCTCTTTAGCGCCAATTTCAGTGGCGTTCATCAATTCGACGGGCATGAGGGACAGTATTGGCGAGATGTCTGGTTACGAGCGGTTTACCGAGATCTCTATCAACCAACAGAAAATCTCAATTTTTCTGCGAGTATTCGTGGGTTAATTCCTATTTCTGACATCGCAAAAACCACCGACCTTTCTACTGCTTTTCGTGCGGATCTCAATCTCAGCTATGACCTTGGCTTTTTGCTTGAAGGGCTACAACTAACCGATTCCGTTCGTCTAAGAAAAAATTTCCATCGTTACACCACGGCAGGCAATCTTCAGCTCGAAGAGTATCGCCTGAGTAACAGTTTTGGTTTGAGCTATGAATATGGTGATTGGTGGATTTCCACCACCATAGACAGTTCAAAATCGTGGACCTACCGAGGTTCAGAATATTCTCCTGAATTCTCACACGCCGAAGAGATTGGTTACAACGTAACTGAAAGCTTTTCTATCGCTGCTGGTTTAACCAACAGCGCCAGGTATTTCGATACCGACCGAGGACCAAACCCAATCGACACCTTATTCGACTTGGACAAGCCAACTTACTACTTAACACTCACATATAACTATTAAACTGGTGCACAACATGTATAGAAAGTTATTACTCGCCACTATGGTGTCTGTGGCATTGTATGGCTGTGGCGCAGAGGAACGCGCATATGAATATCAACCGAGAGCTGAAGAGCAAATAACTAAAAGCTCTTTAGATACTGAAGCGCTTTGGCTTTATATGCCATCAACAGGCGCGGCGCCACGCTATGCGGCAACTCAACGAGGCTTTTTTCAGGGAACGCCCAAATTAGTCACGCTGCGTTTTGATAAAGCCAATGGCATCATCGCAGAAGAAGTAGACCGCGATACCATTATTAATGGCAAGCCAAGCCGATACGACAGCAGCATCAACCTTGCTCCGGTTCTTAAGATTCCTGGTGAATTCCAGCAATATCGCTGCGCTGAAGATCAGTTTGATGAGTGCACCAACAAAGAAGAGCTCAACACAGACGCCAATCTAAACTGGCAAGATACCACTCACTTCACGCCCGATTACGCGGGCATAAAGTCATTGGCCGTTGATACCGTTGACGCATGGTGGACTGCTGACAATGTCACAGAAACCGCCGAGCCTCGTTTAGTGCATTGGGAATACGACGCGGCAGCCGGTGTCATTAACGTTGAAGTTGAACGCACATTCACCGCCAGTGCCGATGATATGTATCAATTTGGTTCTCAACTGGAAGATCTTTCTTTCAAAACGCGTTTTTTCTACTCGCTGGTGAAACTCGACAAGCTTGCTAGCCCAGATTACGAAGTGGTCCACTACCCAGGCAAAGACTCACAGCGTTATGGTTTTTTTAATGATGAAAAAACACCACTTTCAGTCAATGGCGAGGCTAATCTACAAGGTGAGAAGTTCCGACTCATTAACCGCTTCAACCCGAAAAAAGAGTCCGTCGATTATTATTTAAGCGACAGTTATTTTTCACCTGAGGGGCGGGAGTTTCTGCAAACCACTCTCGACACTATCGCACACATTAACCAGATTCTTGCTGGTACTGGTGTGCCAAAAATCAACATCGTCAACAAAGACAAACCTGCAGGCAAACATCCCGGTGATTTGCGTATCAACATGTTTAACCTAATCACCGATCCGGTTGATAACGGATTGCTAGGTTACGGCCCATCAGCAACCAACCCGCTCACGGGTGAAATTGTCCATGCGCATGTGAACCAATATGCCGGTGTGATCCGCGCTTCGGCTCGTGAAATGTGGCGCAGACTAGCGGTTCACTACAATCGCCAAGAGATTGCCCGCCCAGCAGAGTTCAAATTGGATGAGACAGATCCAGCGGTCAACAATGGAACCGATGACTCTGATGCAGGCACCACCTCCATGACCTTTGGTGCCGAAAGGGTCTCTGACTTCATCGTAGATAAAAATATTACCAATATTCAAACGTCCCTACCCTTGGTGGCCGCTAGCGAGCCAGATTTCAATGACGGCGTAGTGACTTGGCTTCGCCCAGATATGCAGAGCGAATACAGCTTCAACAAACAAGCTTTATCCTACGCAAAACAGCGTCAAGCCTACGCTGAGCAAAACATGTATTCTGATCAGTTCTTGTGGGTAAGCACTCAGTCAAAAGGGTTGATCAAAGGTATTGATTACAAAGCAGGTGGCTATTTTGACAACGCTCATTTAGACCCTTCTGCACCCGATTACGCCGACAAGGTCAACACCAAGCTCAAAGCGTGGGAAGATCTCAACGCTGATCAGCAAGCGCAAGTAACCAAACAGATTTCGCAGCACATTTATACGTCAACGTTAGTCCACGAGCTTGGCCACAACCTCGGTTTGCGTCACAACTTTATGGGCTCAATGGATAAAAGTAACTTCTATAGCGAGCAAGAAATCACTGCACTTGGCTACGACAAAGTTCCTGCATACAGTTCCATTATGGACTACGGTGCGTCCATTTTTGACGAGCTGCCAACTTACGGTAAGTACGATATTGCCGCATTGCGTTTTGGCTACCAACGTCAAGCGGAAGTTAAAACGCTTGATGATAAAGGCGAAACGACAGTGGCTTACGTTAGCTTAAGTGAAATCGACGAAAAAGTGCGTCAAAACTACCGTGCTTATCCACTTGGTACTTTGGAAGTGCTCAAAGAGCAGTTAGCAAAACAAGACGATAACCAACCGACTCAAAGCGTTAAAAACTACTACTACTGTACTGATGAAAACACCAGTAGCACGACCACCTGTAACAGTTTTGACGAAGGGACCAATATCCTTGAGCTGACCGAGTTCCGTATTCAGCGATACTGGGACAGTTATGAGTACCTTAATAAGCGTAATGGGCGTAACCAGTTTTACGAATATCAGGTTCATAACTACACCATCGCGCGCCTCAATCAGTTCAATGAAATTCGCAAAGTTGTCGAAGATTTAGGTGAGATCGACTACTACTTCGCGCAACTTAAAGGGGAAGAGGAAGAGAGTTACGGGCAAAACGTAGCAAATTTCTACACAGACAACTGCCAATATAAGTTCCGTAGAAGTCAGCTACCACAAGGGGCACAGATGATTTGTGACACCTTTGATGCTTCATTGTTGGCAGCAAATTTCTTTGTTGAGGTGATGGCGCAGCCTGACCATGTTTGCGAAATTGAAGTCTCTAGCGATGGTCAGTCGTTATATCGCTTTGTCTCATTAAACGATCTTTGGGCGCAATTTGGCCAGAGCATTGCCTATAAAACCACGCTACCTGAGTCATGTTTCGACGCAGATTTGGTCGCTGAGTTAGCAAAAGGGTCACAGCCGATCAAAGTGCTCGCCGAGACGCGTGATGGCCGCCCGTATGCCGATATGAAAGCCAATAACCCGCATCAATCCTCATCCTCCGCCATTGATTTAATGGGGATTTGGACTGATAAACTACTTGCAGCGCAAATGTTGGTCCAACGAGATGATTGGACCAATGCACGCGACAGATCCAATATGGCTTTAATGGATGTTTCCGATGTTCGCAGTGGCACTAAAGGCACCCCCGTCAAAATGAAAGAATACTTGGGCTATCTAGGCTATGGGGCGACAAGCTTCCGAGGCCCAGTATTTGTCGATGAGAACGGTGAAAGTGTAGAGACAAAAACACGCTACTTACCTGATCTACGTAGCGCGATAGAAGTACCGGCTTATCTTCTTGGCTTAAAGAGCTACTACCAGTTGTCACAAACAACAGTGACGCCGTTCTTTAATGCCCTTGTCACCAACCTAGTTGCATTTGGCCAAGCTGAAGAGTATGGGCTTTCTGATAGCTCGCAACATTTGATCGACGATATTACTTTGACAAGACCAAGCTTATCTGTCGATTTAGACGGCGGTTATGAATTTACTTGGAAAGCACGCAAATACATGATCACGCGTCGTAACGGTTTGGCAAAAAATATGGCTCTCAAAGCGATGTTGATTGATGGCCGAGAGGAACAACGTGAGTTACTAAACAACGCGCCATACGCCGTTAAGCAAAATCTCAACTTTTCTCGCTTAGGGATACGCACACAAAAAGACGCAACTTTGTATCTACTTCGTGATACAGACACCGTGAATCTTTTGCAGTCTGCGGCTTACTTCGACAGTTTGTTCCGTGGGACAGTGCTAACGCCTGCGAAATTTGCCTTCGATAAGACCAACAAGTGCTACTACCCTGCTAAAAACGACGCAGAAAAGGCTTGTCATAGCAAAGATGATCTTCTGTTGGCTTGGCAAGCGATTGAAGAAAACAAAGAAAGCAATCCTGATTATTTAAAACAACTGTTAGCTTATTCTGAAGAGCAAGCAATAAACATTGCGAAGCAAATTGAGAGCAAACCTGAATACGCGCAATACTATGCAATTCCGACTGAAAGTATTTGGCTATGGAATTCTGGTGACTACCGTCGCTATCGTCGAGCAATCGAGCAACTGCCAGTAATGCGTTAACTAGATAAACAACGTCAGTAAAACAAAGAGCCGCCACACTTCATGTGACGGCTCTTTTTTTAGTTTTCATTCAAGATAGCCAAAGATTTCGTTTATCCCACTCTAGAGAGCAAGACTCGGCTTATCCCCTGATTTGTCAATTGCATCTTTGATTTGGTTTAAGAAATCATTTGGCAGTTTTCCAATGCCATCAGAGAACATCAACGGTTCATGCGGGCTCGCAATCAAGAGCACGTTTTTGAAATCAGACACTTCAAAATTACCTTCCGCCATATTTTCGCTATGATACTTAAGCACTTCTTTGGCAATCACTTTACCAATCGCTTTAAGTTGGTCATCGGTCAAATTCATACGTGAAAAACCAATTTTGACGCAATCTTTGTACGCGGTGGTCTGATCTTTCAGTGTTTGTGTGTACTTCTTGTTGAGCTTAGAGTTGTCCGCAAAACGATAGTACATTGGACCGATCAAACTGAACTTGTGATCTTCACTTAACTTGATCAAACCTAACATTTCCAAAGCACGGAAATAGGAGTAAGTGGTTGATTCATCAAGCCCATGTTTTTCTTTCATCCAACGAAATCCATCTTTATCACGCAAATGACGAATTTCTCGGTAAAAGTCGTAAAGTTCCGGAAAATTGAAAAACACTTCGTCTTGAGTGTGACTGAAGTAATTTTCATCGTTGGTTTGTAACTGAACCGCCAGTTTTTGCAACTCTTCTAGCGAAGTATCTGTCTCACGGCAATATTCCAGCAACTTATCGAGCGAAATGTTCGAGCTATAAAGGTGTCTTTTAAACGTAGAAAGAGGTATTCCTAACCTGTCAGACAACTCTCGATATGTCAGCCCCTTGCTTTTGATCGCCTGTCTTAAAGCAGCCAACAGATACTCGGGAGTGGTATCTTGCATATCTTCTTTCCCTATTATTAGTATTTCCGGGCTACATTTGTAACCAGTTCAAGATCTTTAGCAACTATTTATGTTGATTTAGTTATAAATAATGTGCTCAAAAACGTGTTTTAGCATTTATGGAACAAATATCACTAAACACACACATTTTAAGTAGTTATCTCGTTTATTCATTAAAAACAATAACAAAGAGAACATCATCCTCTAATTTCATCATTTAGAGTATTTTTTCTAATTTCTGTTAAGCATGGCTACTTTTTAACCTTAAATTGATACAAATATCGAAAACAATCGACCGATTGACCGTGCAAGGTCACATAATTTGCGATCAGGTTCATTTGCCTAAAACCACACTTTTCGAGCACTCTTTGCGATGCAAAATTGTCTGAGGCAACCACAGCAAGCACGCTTCTAAAACCTAGATTTTCCAATACCACCATCGATTTCGTCACCATTTGTGTGGCAATGCCTTTTCCTGCACTCTCTTCAGAAAATCGATAACCGAGCGTCGCAACGCCACGGTTAAACTTGATGTCGTGAAAGTTCACACGCCCCACAATGGCGCCATCATCCGATTCAACAATCATCGGTAGCATTCGCTTGTGTTGGTATTCTGATAAACAGTAATCGATGTGTTTTCGGATCCCCTGCTCAGAAAACATCGACGCGTCTCGCGGTGTGATGAAACGCTCAAACCAATGGCGATTTTCGTATTCAAATACCAGCAGCGATGCCTCATCGCTACCGCTCAGCATTCTCAAATGAAAACGCCCTTGCTCCACACTTGTCACGGATGACCTCATTATTGATTCCACTGATACTCCATTTGCTTGGCCGTCTGACGAGCCAAATCCTCGCCTTTCAACTTGGCGACCAAATAGAGGCTCATATCTATACCAGCAGAAATTCCACCACTGGTGGTGTATTTTCCGCTATCCACCCAACGCCGTTGCGACAAAACCGCCAGCTTGGGATAACGCTGTTTTAAATCTTCGATGTCTTCCCAATGCGTCGTGACTTGCAAACCATCAAGCAAGCCAGCTTCCGCCAGTAGAAAGCTTCCGGTACACACGGAGGCGACTGAACTCGCCTGCATTGCCGTTTTGCCGATCCAGTTAATAACATTGCGTTTCTTGACTTCATCACGATGATCGCCCCCGACAACCAAAAGCAAATCTAAGTGAGGGTGATTGTCGATGGAATAGTGGGGCTGAACATAGAAGCCACCTCGCCCTTTTACCTGTTTGTCTGTTTCGCCAATCAATGCGACTTGCCAATGGTTTTGACCAAAACGGTTGGCGGTTGAAAACACTTCAAATGGTCCTGCAAAATCGAGGACTTCCGCGTCATCATAAATATAAATTCCAATGTTCATCCTTGCCTCACTGATTATCCATTGTTTCACTTCCAAGTGGTTTAAGCGCTTATCTAGGCACGTTTAACGCTGCAAAATCACTGCTCTGATTTACCAACCCCATACGGGCATCAAGGGCCACCATTGGAATTATTTACTTTTTTGTAAATATCAAATGACCTGACCTATATTCAAATGGCTAACGCTCATTATGCTGAGCATTGAGGAGAATGATCATGAGTCAGGCTGCGTTAATAACTCGATTAAATGAATTACCACGTATTCAAAGTCTGCTGCAAGAATTACTGGAGATGGTTAACCAAGAAGAGGTTAACTTTGGCGCTTTAGCGAAAAAGATATCAATGGATCAAGTGCTCAGCGCCCGATTGCTACGTATGGCCAATTCCGCCCACTTTGGTGGTACGAAATCCATCGCCACCATCAATGATGCTTTGATTCGTGTCGGCACGGGCCCTGTGAGAACGCTAGTGGTCGCCTCGGTACTTTCCAGCGCTTTCCCACGGGTCAAAACCTTGGATATGGAAAAATACTGGACCGACACCTTCGAGGTTTCGGTCATCTCGTCCAAATTGGCGGCAGAAGCTGGAATGGACGTCAATGAAACCTTTACCACTGGAGTCTTGCACAACATTGGCGAGTTGATGATCCACACATTAGTGCCCGAACAAGCCATGGAGATTAACCAACGCGTTAATAAAGGTGCAGACGCCATTGCCGTACAAGAAGAGCTACTGAATGTCTCATCACCAACATTAGGAGCCAAATTGGCACGAAGTTGGAAGTTTCCTGAAGAGATGGCGGATGCAATTGAACATTTCCATGAACCCAGAGAGGCCGATGTATCACCAAAGCTCGCGACCATTATTCATTTCGCTCGTGCAATAAACAAAAGTTGGGATGATTTTAAAGATCCCAGTGAAAAAGCACATTTCCTAGCCAATCATCCCGATTCACGGCTGCTGTGTATCTCCGCCGCTTTTGTCGACAAAATTGATAAAGTGAGAGGAAACGGGCGTGATTTGGCAATGCAAATGGTGGCCGCTTAGCAGTGGCTGAGCTAACTTGATTTAGTCTTACAATCAAACAATCGGGTGAACAGCCATGAAAGCGCCTTCACTCGGTTGTTTTCATTTGACCTACCGCTTTTCGTTGCAGCCCTCTTTTATAACAACAAACTTTCAAGCGCCTGCAACTGGGTAATGGCCACGACCTGAGGTGGCGGTGTATGCCGGTGATGATTCAACCAAATGGCGGAAAGCCCTGCCTGCTTGGCCGGAATGATGTCCTTCTCTAGACTGTCTCCAATCATACAAAGCTCTTGGGGCTTTACCCCCAACGCAGAGGAAATGGCGAGATAAAAGTCACTTGAGCCTTTGAGAAACGGAATGTTTTGCCGATTAAAATAGCCTTTAATGAAAACATCGATTTCAGCACGTGCAAATGCTGCATGAATATCTTTAATTGTTGAATCACCAGCACCGGTTGCAACGTAAAGTGGATAGACAGAGCTCAGTTTTCTTAAGGTCTCAGAAGCACCATTAACCAATTGAATTTTATCCCAATACCTCATCTTTCCTTGCTGAGTTTTGTCATCAATCATGAGAGTATCTCCCCAATCAAACAAGATCGCTTTATGCATTGTTCCTCCATGAAAATTCGCTGGCCTTTTTACCAACCTCTCAATAATAAACTCTTGTCGTAATAATCAATTTTATTCATTAGACTCAAGTGATAAATTGTCCGTTAATTCGCGCAACACGCGTTGCGTGCCAGGCCATGAGAGGGACTTTCCACTCATGTTTTGTTCTTAATATCCGTTGCTGTATTTCGGATATACTCTGTGAGATTAGATGTGGAACAAACATCCAAATTAGACCGCGTTCGCGCCGACTACAACGTGCACTACTGGAGTCAAGGTTTTTACGGTATTGACGACCAAGGCGAAATGTACGTTTCCCCACGTAGTGATAATGCCCATCAGATTCAGCTAAGCAAAATCGTTAAGCAGCTAGAAGAGCGTCAGCTCAATGTACCTGTGCTGGTTCGATTTCCGCAAATCCTGCATCAACGTGTGCATTCAATCTGTGACGCGTTTAACCAGGCAATTGAAGAATATCAATACCCGAATAAATACCTGTTAGTGTACCCAATCAAGGTAAACCAACAGCGTGAAGTGGTAGACGAGATTCTTGCCAGCCAGGCACAACTGGAAACCAAACAGCTAGGCCTAGAGGCAGGCAGTAAGCCTGAGCTTCTCGCCGTTCTAGCCATGGCTCAGCACGCAAGCTCTGTTATCGTTTGTAACGGTTATAAAGACCGTGAGTACATCCGTTTGGCACTGATTGGTGAAAAACTTGGTCACAAAGTCTTCATCGTACTTGAGAAAATGTCCGAGCTAGACCTTGTGTTAAGAGAAGCAAAAAGTCTTGGTGTGACACCCCGCCTTGGTATCCGTATTCGCCTTGCTTCTCAAGGTGCAGGTAAATGGCAAGCCAGCGGTGGCGAGAAATCGAAATTTGGTCTCTCTGCATCACAAGTGCTGAATGTGATCAGCCGTTTGAAGAAAGAAAACCAACTCGATACCTTGCAGCTCGTTCACTTCCACCTAGGTTCGCAAATGGCAAATATTCGCGATGTGCGTAATGGTGTAAATGAATCGGCACGTTTCTACTGTGAGCTGCGTACATTGGGTGCCAACATCACTTACTTCGACGTGGGTGGCGGCTTAGCGATTGACTATGATGGCACTCGCAGCCAGTCTTCCAACTCGATGAACTACGGCTTGGTGGAGTACGCACGCAATATCGTCAATACCGTGGGTGACGTGTGTAAAGATTACAAGCAACCAATGCCAGTGATCATTTCTGAGTCTGGTCGTTCACTGACAGCACACCACGCAGTGTTGATCTCGAACGTAATTGGTACTGAAACTTACAAACCAGAAACCGTGACAGAGCCAGAAGAAGACTTCCCTCTTCTACTGAACAACATGTGGCGCAGCTGGTTGAACTTGCACAATGGCACCGATGCTCGTGCACTGATCGAAATTTACAACGATACGCAAAGCGACTTGGCGGAAGTGCACTCACAGTTTGCGACCGGGGTATTAACCCTTGAGCATCGCGCGTGGGCAGAACAAACATCGCTGCGTATCTACTATGAATTGAACCGTTTGATGAGCACGAAGAACCGCTTCCATCGCCCAATTCTTGATGAATTGTCAGAGCGTTTAGCGGATAAGTTCTTTGTCAACTTCTCACTGTTCCAATCATTGCCAGATTCATGGGGCATTGATCAAGTCTTCCCTGTTCTGCCACTGTCTGGCTTACAAAACGCCGCTGATCGCCGTGCAGTAATGCTCGACATCACCTGTGACTCAGATGGCGCGATTGACGCCTATGTAGATGGTCAAGGCATCGAAAGCACACTGCCAGTGCCTGCATGGAACGAAGATGAGCCATACTTGATGGGCTTCTTCCTCGTGGGTGCATACCAAGAAATTCTTGGTGACATGCACAACCTATTTGGTGATACCCACAGTGTTGTGGTGAACGTGGGCGACCAAGGTGAGATCAACATCGATTTCATCAACGAAGGCGACACCGTCGAAGACATGATGCGTTACGTACACATCGATGTAGACCAAATTCGCAAAAATTATCACTCTTTGGTATCGCAGCGCGTTGACCAAGAGGAACAGCAACAGATTCTAGCAGAGCTTGAACAAGGTCTGTCTGGTTACACCTATTTAGAGGATTTCTAAATGAATGATTTGTTTACTAAAACTGATTATTCACTCTACTCAAACTCGATGAGTTTTGTGCGTCGTCCGTATGTCAAAGATCCTGTCGCAGCAGACGCTGATCTCGTCGTTTTTGGCGCACCGCTAGACATGGCAACCTCTGGTCGTCCTGGCGCGCGTATGGGCCCAGATGCGATCCGTCGTGCATCGGTGAATCTTGCATGGGAAGGTAAGAAATTCCCGTGGGATTTCAACCTTTTCAAAAAGGTGAAAGTGATTGACGGTGGCGATCTTGTCTTCGATTGTGGTGATGCAGAAGACTTCACTTACCGTATGGAAGCAGCTACCTCTGCGATCCTAAAAAGTGGCAAAACAATGCTTGGCCTTGGTGGTGATCACTTCATCACGCTGCCTATTCTGCGCGCTTACGCAAAACACTACGGTGAAATGGCACTGATCCACTTCGATGCACACACCGACACGTACGCAAACGGCAGCAGTTATGACCACGGCACCATGTTCTACCATGCGCCAAAAGAAGGGCTTATCTCTCCTAAGCATTCAGTACAAGTCGGTATCCGTACTGAGTACAAGCAAGAAGGTCACGGCTTTAACGTCATCAATGCGATGCAAGCCAACGACATGAGCGTAGAAGAGATCCTTGCAGATATCCGCCGCATCGTGGCAGATAAGCCGGTGTATGTGACATTTGATATCGACTGTCTCGATCCGGCTTTTGCACCAGGTACCGGTACACCTGTCTGCGGCGGCTTGAACTCGGACAAGATTTTGAAAATCATCCGTGGCCTAAAAGACGTTAACATCGTTGGTATGGATGTGGTGGAAGTCTCTCCTCCATACGATCAAAGCGATTTGACTGCACTGGCTGGCGCAACCATCGCACTGGAACTTATGTACGCTTGGGCAGCAAATAAAGAGTTTGAATCAGAGTTCTAAGCGAAGACTTTGAAGCAAGACCACCAAATCCGATAAACTCTGTTTATCGGATTTTTTTATGCTTACTTTTCATGTTCTCCACTAACGACCCTAAGGCTATTCTACCTCCTCCTCAGCCCCTATCTTTGTTATCTCAAACCAAGGAATCATTAATGAACGGATCGTTAAGTAAAAAATAACCATTAGTTTTTCTAATGAAAAAGATAGATTTTTATCTTGCTTAAGATCACATTTTCAGATTGATCACAATGCCATCAACGACTAATATCTCGCGCCGTAAATCCCTATAAAACTCATTACTTGGCAGTCTTTACCGATCTGTCATGGTCTTTTTCGTTTTTAATTTAGCCGGAGAATTTGCGCAGATGTCCGCGTCATTTCCATTAGCCAAGCTTACCTTTTTGATCGCTATTTTGACCGCTGTGGGTCAAATGACTCAAACCATGTACGTGCCATCAATCGGACACATGGCCAGTGAGTTTTTGGTATCGCCTGCTGCACTGCAGGCTGTCATGGCGTGCTATTTGATCCCTTACGGATTATCGCAATTTGTCTATGGTCCACTGTCGGATCGCCTTGGCCGTAAACCGATCATCATCGCCGGTCTATTGATTTACATTGCCGGCACTATGCTGTCACTGTTTGCGCACGAGTACACTTGGTTCCTTGTCGGTAGCTTCGTTCAAGGCTTGGGTATCGGTTGTGGTGGTGCGATGTCTCGTACCCTGACTCGTGACTGTTTTGAAGGCGCAGAATTACATCGCGCCAACAGTTTGATCAGCATGTGCGTGATCTTTTCACCGCTGATGGCTCCTGTATTGGGCGGCGTGCTGACGGAAACCTTTGGCTGGCGTTCAAGTTATTTGTTTTTGGCACTGTTTGCTATTGCGGTCATTATTACCATGATGACCAGCATGATGGAGACGTTGCCAAAAGAAAAACGTAAACACGAGTCTGTCACGCGCAGCTACCACTACGTTTTATCCAACAAACGTTTCCAAGGTTATTTACTTTGCCTAGTTGCGACCTTTGCCGGTGTGGCGGTTTTTGAGGCAGCGGCGGGCGTGCTATTAGGCGGTGTGTTAGGGCTGCCTGCGACTATCGTCAGCATTCTATTTGTATTGCCGATCCCGGGCTATCTGATTGGTGCTGGCTTATCAAGCTACATTGCTCAGCGTCGCTCACAAAAGCGTGCTCTGAACGTTGGCTTGGTCGCAATACTGATCGGCGCAGCCGTGGTGCTGATTCCAGGTCTGTTTGGTCAAACAACGGCACTGACGTTGGTCGGTGGTGCGACGATTTACTTCCTTGGTGCAGGCATTTTGTTTCCAGCGGCGACCACAGGCGCACTGGCTCCTTTCCCTTATCACGCGGGAACCGGAGGCGCTATTTTGGGCGGCATGCAAAATCTAGGTGCAGGTATCGCGACATTAATCGCCTCCTTGTTCCCAGCCCAAGATCAACTGCCTCTTGGCTGCCTCATGCTCGCAATGTCCATCCTTGCGATGTTAGGGTTGCGTTTGGTCTATCGTAAACCGGATTCTTCCAATGAAATGCCGCTGGCAATCTGATCTTTCTAAGAGGCGATTTCATCGCCTCTTTTTTATTTTGCTACGATAGCGATTATCCACCATCTGCAATGCGTTCAAGTGCTTCAATTCTACGCCATTGGTTTGCGTCGAAGCTGGTTTCTCTCAACATTGTGATTTGTTGGCGCTTTTGCTCATCGCTCAAGCCGAGGTCATCAAGAATCGTATTACGTTGCTCTAAGTAATGTTGAAAAACGCGATCAAACTCGGCGCGATTTTGGTCCAACACTTCCAGTCGCTGTGCTCCAGCCTCGCCCACGAGTTCCACTCGCTTGAGATAAGTGGTTTGTGCATCTTCTCCTTGCGCTAATTCACTCATCAATCGGCGGTTGGCTTCACTTTCTTGAACGTATTCCGGTTGCAGTGCCAAATGATCACGCCAGAGCTGTTTCTGCTCTTCTGCTGAATAGCCCTGTTCACTCAAGCGCGCTTTTTCCAGAGCAAGCGCCCTTAATTGGTTCTCCTCGCCAAAAATCAGGTCGATTTGTTGCGCTGAAAAGTACTCTCGCTGTAGATCGAGTATCGCTTGATGCAAGGTTTCTAATGAGGTGATGTCTGACCCCGTTATTTCAATATCTAAATCAGCAAGAGCTTGCTTGTAGCGAAGGTAAAGTGCGAATAGCTGCTCATCCAACTGCAATTCGCCTAACGCCCTCTCTTCGCTAACCACATCTTGCGTTATTGCCTGCAAAGGTTTTTCACCTAGCGTGGAGAGTGAGTAGTCCAAAAAGGCCTTGGGCGATGTGTTATCAACCGAGGTATCGTGCTGAGAGGTGGCACGTATGTCTTTTTCCACCACAGGCTCCGAAGGTAAAAAATAGACCGCACCGAGGCTCCCCAAGGCGATCATGATAATGGTCAGTGCGGTCTTTTTCATAGTGTTACCTCTAAGGCTACAGTCCTTGTAGTTTCAGACGATTGGCGTGCTGGCGATAAAGGGTGACGGGATCCGTTTCAAACAAATGATGAATACCCAGCAGGCCATTGATCTCATCTAAGTGATTCATTTTGTAGTCGTCACGAATCACTTTACCCAAATGGGTACTGCACGCGCCAACAAGGCCATCGTTCGCTTCACCACCGAACGCCAGACCAAGAATAGCCATTGGTGCATCGGCGGGATCCAAAACATTGGTGTAGGTGCTCGAACCCGTCCACGAGTAGTAATAGACGCCATTGCCAGCCAACCTCTCACCCTCGCCACACTCGGTTTGAGGCACTCCCTCTGGGTAGAATTGGTTAAAGCGCAATGAGCCTTGTGTTGTCAGTGCATCCAGCGACGCGAGCGGATCTTGATCCAAGCCACTGCCCCCAGATAGTAGCCCAATCAGGCCGCTAAGCCCCTCCGCGAGCTTCACTGCCAGTGCTTCGGTGACCGAGCCTTCGGAAACATGACCTCGGACTAAGTCCGCCACTTTAGAGCCCTTATTGACTCCACCTATACTGGTTACTGACGCCACGAGATCAGGCCGAACAGAAGCAACATAGCGAGCCGTCGGACCACCATGGCTGTGACCAACCAAATTGACCTTTGCTGCGCCAGTGGCTGCCAACAACATTTCCACTTGTGACAGGAGCTGCTCACCACGCACTTCGCTGCTGTTGGTAGCAGAGACTTGCGCGACATACACCTTGGCACCATCTTTGGTTAAGGATTCAGGAATACCATAGAAATAATCCACGCCCGCCAACTTATCAAAGCCAAACAGACCATGGACTAACACGATAGGATAACGCGTTTGCGTATACCCCGTTTGATTGAGGGATGAGGTGCTGGTCCCTGCGAGGGCAGCAGCACTCATACACCAGAGAGCAGCGAACAATATTTTCCGTTTCAAGTTATTTTCCTTCTACTAATCGGACCTCTGAGGAGCCAATTAAAGGTAGAAGGGAAATTCAGCGAAAGTGGCATTATTAACTAACATTAGCTTAACATTCGTGAGCCTATCTTGCAGTTCAACAAGAATGGTAAACATCACACGATACCGCACGAAGTAAGGCTCTGTTTTAATTAGCTTTTGCTAAATTTTGGTAATCACTTCACTCTTCACGGAGTTCGCAATGAAGCAGTGCTGGTGTGCTAAGTGATGCAGTTTTTCCAAAGCTTGTCGATCAGGCTGCTTGTCACCGGAAAAGCGGATTATTGGTCGTAAAATCACTTTGGCCACCCACATTCTGCCCTGCTCATTCTCTTCCATGATTCCCACAGCGTCGTCGATGTATTCGTCAATCACGTAGCGCTGTTTTGCGGCAATACCAAGGAACGTCAACATGTGGCAGCTTGAAAGAGCAGCAACAAACGCCTCCTCAGGATCGACATTTTCCGCCACAGAAAGCGGCAGTGGCACCACATGTGGCGATGCCGACGCCGGTACCTGCACACCCCCATCAAATTCCCACATGTGACCTCGGCTGTATTGATTATCAGAGAACGCTTCGCTCGCCTGACGCTGCCACACTATTTTCGCTTTGTACTCCGCCATCTTCCCTCCATGAATGGCAAAACCGGCTTTTATGCCAAAAGTTTTAATTGGAGAGAAACACTACGCCACTCTCGGTTTCCAATGCAACTCTGTCTTCTTGTAACTTGATGTGCAGCAATAAGCCGTTGAGACGAATGGTGTGATCTTCGTATTTATAGATGCTGGTGTAGCCTTCTTCCCCACCGGGATGGGAATAGAGCGCCGTGCGGGTTTGGGTATCAAACTCAATCACGCTCTGTTCTAGGCAAGAATGGCAACGCGCTGTCTCTTGCTGCGGATATTGCTCGACAAAGACGCGCCCCATGATGTACTTATTGAGCATGCTCTCTTCCATCGGATCAGACCAAGTGTCGTTTGCCCAGACCACCGAAGAAAAAAGTATAACCACCACCACAAAGGTTAAAAATGCAGAATGGATGTAAATGGCATGTGTAATTTTCATTGTTTTTCATCTAGTTAGCTTTATAAAAAGATGATTATAGAAAACCCTTTTGATATCAAGACAATCTCGATTCTGATATTTTATGGCCTCATAAGCCAACCAGAATAACGCGGATTGATTCACTTGCTTACTCCGCCAAACCACGCTTTCACGCAGAACTGCGTTACAATAAGCCCATCCTATTCGAGTTTACTGTAAAGCCACATCGCACTTATGTACGACACCCATATAGAACTGCAACACATCTTGTTAGAAGTGAAAGCTGAACGTTGGCACGCCATCGAACGCTTCCTTTTCCCTTATTATTGCTATCAGCACCAATTGCTCACGCGTCAAGGCAAGCCAGATTGGCACTTAGCAAGAGAAAAGTTGCCTCGTTCGGTTTCAGTTGTCACCACTAAGCAATGTGTTATTGAGCCACTTGTGCCTCAGCAGAGCATCGTCGGTTTGCTGAAAGCCCACTGGAAAGACCATGAGCAGATCTCTTTGGTATCGCTGACGTCGCTGTTTGAGCAATGGCTGCACTACGCTGTGATCACCAAAGATGAACAAGCGAGCCTGAAAAAAGCGGGGTTAGAAAACGCCATGCCAAAGGAGTGGTATCAGGATGAACAACCATCGATGGAAGCACGTTTCGAGAAAGTGGGGATAAAAATAAACCGCTAACAAAGTAGCGGTTTATAGGAACAATTTCGCGTCAGCTTATAGGAAGTGTAGCGTCGCGTTAAGTGAGAATGTACCCACGTCATCTTTGTCCATGGTGTAGTTCATGTAGCTTGCGCCAACAGAAAGTGGACCAAAGATAAAGTATTCAGCGCCCACGCCGTACATGATATCGACACCGTCATCATTGGAAGAAGAAAGACCAGTCACTTCTTTGTCCCATGAGTGCAAACCGCCTTTTGCCCAAATGTGCAGTGGACCAAAATCGATGCTTGGTTTTAGCGCCGCGTAGTAAGAGCTCAACTTGGTGTCACGCTTAGTGCCTGAGTAATCGATACCAAAAGTACCGTGTTGAGTGATACCACCTTCAATACCGATGATAGGTAGAATACCAGTACCTACATGCAGTGAGTAAGACGTGTCGCTTTCGCCTTTGTAGTCAGACTGACCTACACTCGCACCGCCGTAAATCCATGAATCTGCCATCGCAGTTGATGACGCGCCGATAAGCGCTAGTGCTAAAAGAGTCTTTTTCATTGTTAACCTTCTCTTGTTTACTAGTCAGTCATTCAGGTGGCATGGTTTTGCCACCTGACCGACATATCAATATCCGTTATTATAGCGTCTGCAATTTATATGCCTACCGCAAAACAACGTATTAGCAAGCTTCTATAGCGTTTTTTACTCGTTTATCGGAGACCGGATAAGGTGTTCCGAGCTGTTGAGCAAAGAAACTGACTCGCAGCTCCTCGATCATCCAGCGAATCTCTTTCACGTTTTCCGGTACCGCTAATCCTTTCGGAATCTTGTTCAATAGTTCTTTGTAGTCTTTGACTACCGACTCAATCTTCAACATATGTAAGCGATCTTTGTTCGGGTCGATAGGCAGTTTTTCCATTCGACGCTCAATCGCTTTCATGTAACGCAAGATATCTGGCAGTCGTTTCCAACCACATTCCGTGGCAAAGCCTTTGAAGATCAGGCCTTCGATTTGCGCTTTGATGTCCGACAGGGCAAATGCCATGGTGAAATCAATCTTGCCTTTGAGCTTTTTGTTGATGTTGAAGGCCGTGGTCAAAATCGTTTCCACTTGCTTGGCGATATCCACCACCGTATCGCCCAATTCTGCGCGCACGTGTTCCTTCAACGCTTCAAATTTTTCTGGCTCCCAAACCAAGCCGCCCCGCTCTTCAATCAGCTTGTCAACGCCACAAGCAATGCAGTCGTCAATCAAATCAAGCACTTTGCCGTACGGGTTAAAGTACAAACCCAGCTTCGATTTGTTTGGCAAGTTTGCGTGCAGATACTTAATCGGCGATGGCACATTCAACAAAATCAAACGGCGTTGACCAGCTTGCATCGCACTGATCTGCTCTTGCTCGGTTTCGTAGAGCTTGATCTCGACGCTGTCTTTGTTATCGACCAGCGCAGGGAATGCCTTAACCTGATAGCCGCCGCGTTTCTGCTGATATACCTGTGGCAACTCACCAAAGCTCCAAGTGTGTAAACCTTGTTGCTCGATATCGTCATCCGCCACTTTTGATAAGGTTTCTTGTACCTTCTCTTTCAGGCTTTCTTTTAGCTCATGGAGATCTTTGTGCTCTTTCAGTTTACGATTTCTTTCATCAACCGCACGGAAAGTCACTTTCAGATGGTCAGGAACTTGATCCAGTTTCCAATCTTCACGCAGCACCGTCGCCCCCGTCATACGGCGTAGCTCTTTCTCTAAAGCATCGAGCAACGGCATTTCCATTGCAGTGACGCGAGACAAGAATGCATCGGCGTAATTTGGCGCAGGCACAAAGTTTTTGCGCAGCGTCTTCGGTAGCGACTTAATCAAGCTCACCACCAATTCATGACGCAAGCCCGGGATTTGCCAATCGAAGCCCGCCGGATCAATTTGGTTCAAAATCGGCAATGGAATGTGCACCGTGACGCCATCGCTGTCGTCACCCGGCTCAAACTGGTAGCTCAACTTGAGCTTCAAGCCATTCTGATGCCAGAAATTCGGGTAATCCAAATCCGTTACGTGGCTTGCATCGCCTTTGAACAACATCTCTTTTTCAAAGTTCAGCAATTCAGGCTCTTTCTTCGATGCTTGCTTCCACCAGGTGTCGAAATGACGGCCAGAGACCACTTCCGTGCCAACGCGTTGATCGTAAAATTGGAACAGCTCTTCATCGTCAACCAAAATATCGCGACGACGAGATTTGTGCTCCAGCTCTTCCACTTCGAGCAGCAATTTACGGTTTTGTTTGAAGAAGGCGTGTTTGGTTTCCCAATCGCCTTCCACCAGCGCACTGCGAATGAAGATTTCACGACTCACTGATGCATCGATATTGCCGTAGTTCACCAAGCGCTTAGGCACAATCGGAATGCCATAGAGCATCACTTTTTCGTACGCCATCACGGCGGCTTGCTTCTTCGACCAATGCGGTTCGCTGTGGCTGCGCTTAATCAAATGCTTCGCCAGTGGTTCAATCCATTCTGGCTGAATTTTGGCGATAATTCGGCCCCACAGTTTCGAGGTTTCTACCAGCTCTGCCGACATCACCCACTTTGGCTGCTTCTTGAAGAGACCTGAACCAGGGAAAATATGGAAACGGGCATTGCGTGCACCGTGATACTCATTTTTCTCCTGATCTTTCATCCCAATATGCGATAACAGGCCAGTCAAAATTGCGCTGTGCACCGCATCGTAAGAGCCGGGCTCACTATTGAGCTTGAACTCCATCTCACGCATCGATTGATGGATCTGGAAGTAAACATCTTGCCACTCACGAACACGCAAGTAGTTGAGGTAATCATCTTTGCACTGACGACGGAACTGGTTACCCGACAATGCTTTTTGTTGCTTCTGAATGTGATTCCACAAATTCACAAAGGTGAGGAAATCAGAATCTTCATGGTAGAAGCGACGATGCTTATCATCTGCCGATTGCTGTTTGTCTGACGGTCGCTCACGCGGATCTTGAATCGACAAGGCCGCCGCAATGATCATGACTTCTTTCAAACAACCCAATCTTGGCGCTTCCAATACCATGCGCGCTAAGCGAGGGTCAATCGGCAAACGAGCCAACTGCTTGCCCACCGCGGTGAGGCGTTTTTTCGGATCTTTGGCATTGCTGTTGATGGCGCCCAATTCTTCAAGCAAGCGCACACCGTCAAGAATGTTGCGTTTATCTGGCGCTTCAACAAATGGGAACGCTTCAATATCGCCAAGGCCCAAAGCTGTCATCTGCAAGATAACCGACGCTAAGTTGGTACGAAGAATTTCAGGATCGGTAAACTCCGGACGTGAATTGAAATCGTCCTCAGAGTAGAGACGAATACAGATACCCTCTTGCACACGACCACAACGACCTTTTCTCTGGTTAGCACTGGCTTGAGAAACCGGCTCAATGGGCAGACGTTGTACTTTGGTGCGGTAGCTGTAACGGCTAATACGTGCAGTACCTGGGTCAATCACGTACTTGATGCCCGGCACGGTTAATGAGGTTTCAGCGACGTTGGTCGCTAAGACAATGCGGCGGCCAGTATGCGGCTGGAAGATTTTATTTTGCTCGCCCGCAGAAAGACGCGCGTACAGCGGCACAATCTCAGTATCTTTAAGCTTACGTTTGGCCAGCGCATCCGCGGTATCGCGAATTTCACGCTCACCATTCATGAAGATAAGAATGTCGCCTAAGCCTTCGTCGCACAGCTCGTCAACCGCGTCAAAGATGCCTTCAAGTTGATCACGATCGTCTTCGGTTTCCCCCCCTAGCGGACGGTAGCGCGTTTCCACAGGGTAAGTCCGTCCCGACACTTCAATGATCGGCGCGCCGCCAAAGTGGTTGGAGAATCGCTCTGGGTCAATGGTTGCCGATGTGATGATGACTTTCAGATCAGGACGACGTGGCAGCAACTCCTTCAAATAACCCAAGATAAAATCGATGTTCAGGCTGCGCTCGTGCGCTTCATCGATGATGATGGTGTCATATTGATTGAGGAAACGGTCGTGTTGGATCTCGGCCAGCAAGATACCGTCTGTCATCAACTTAATTTGCGTATTTTCAGAGAGTTGGTCGTTAAATCGAACTTTATAGCCGACAAAATCACCCAGTTGAGTTTCCATCTCTTCGGCAATGCGATTGGCCACCGAGCGTGCCGCCAATCGACGTGGCTGCGTATGGCCAATCAAGCCAAACTTACCACGGCCTAATTCGGCACAAATCTTAGGTAACTGCGTGGTTTTTCCTGAGCCCGTTTCCCCCGCCACAATCACCACTTGGTGATGAGCAATGGCATCTGCAATGTCATCTTTCTTCTGACTCACAGGCAGGATTTCTGGGTACTCAATTTTCGGTTGATGGCGGCTGCGCTGTTCCACTTCCATCATCGATTTTGCGATGTCTAGTGCGATCTCATCAAACACCGCGTTGCGGGCCGATTCTTTGTTAATTTTACAGGCACCTGCAATGCGCTTACTCAGACGAAAGCGATCTTTGATCAAACACTGACTGAGCGCCTTGCGTAATGACGCGGCGCTGTTTGCTTGAGCCTTTTGCTCAGAAGCATGGGATTCTGTATTTGGCTGTGACGAAGTCAAAGCATTTCCTATTATTTTCATGGGATAAAACTGCGCGGATTGTATCACAGGGCGGCGCATTCCGCGAAGCGTGTAAGGCGCGTGATGCAACAACTTATTTACAGCACAAATCAATAATAAAAATCAGATTTTAAAATGCTATGAAACATCAAAAATCAACTGCGATTAGAGCAAAAGATTTAATCGTGACATTCCACCAGAATTTGCAAATTCGTTGTCAATTTACAAGCCAAACCATTAATTTGTAAGAATTTTCCTTCAATAAAATTGTTTTATCTCGAAGTACTATTTCCTTCGAAACCAAGCTCATTGGAAAGTGAAACAATAAGGAAAAAACATGTACAGAAAAACCACAACACTCGCCGGCTTGATGCTAACGGTTGGGTTCGCGTTGAATCCGATCTCTGCAGCATTGGCGGAAACGGTGCAAATCGGCGTGCAAGCGCCTTCGGAAAGTCAATGGTGGAGCACTTATCGCGTGCAAGTGAGCAACGCCGGTGATAGCCAAATTGAGATGCGTGAATCGAACATAGAGTTTGTTTTGCCTAGTGCGGTCAACGATGTTCAATGGGCGTCAGAGCACCTTTCTTACCCAAGCAGCGCCATCACTCATCAACCCATCCAAGGTGGCGTAAGGCATATCGTGACGTTTCAATTTCCTCAAGAGGATTGGGTCAAAACCACTTTGCAAGCCAATCAATCGTTTCAGTTGACCATAGGTTACAACGGGCAACTGAACGATTTGGCCCGATTTGAACAGAGCATTAAATTCAATGGCGACGGGGGCACTCTTCCTCCAGTGGATCCTGAGGTTGAACTCACCATTCTTGCACCTGTTGAAGGTGCCACGCTCACCGTATCAGAACCGACTTCTATCTCCATTTCTCTTTCTGGTCCGGCAGACAAAGTGGAGTTTTGGGCCGAAAATCGTCGACTTGGCGAGCAAACAGTAGACGAAAACACGCAGGAATATCAGCAAAGCTGGACACCTAACACCACAGGTACGCAGACTGTCACCGCGCTGGCGTTTGACCACGCAGGTAAACAGTTGGAATCACAAAGCGTTTCGGTTTCCGTCATTCCCGATCACCAGCACAGTGCGCCAGAAGTTCGCTTCCTGACACCACAAAGTGGTCAGAGCTTTAAGAAAACAGAACGTATTGCCATTGCGGTTGAAGCCTTTGATGCTGATGACGATTTAAAGAGCGTCACCTTAGATGCCAATGGCGTGGAGATTTGCCAATTTGAACCTGCCGAAAGCACGCCTTTCGAATGTGAATGGCAGCCTGTCAATGCTGGTAGCGTGACGCTTTCGGCCACCGCAGTTGATGAACAAAAACTGCAAAGCGTGGCGCAAGTGAGCATCTCCGTGACCGAATCCAGTAACAGTTGTGGCGATGTGCCTCGCTATCAAGATGGCGTCAATTACCAAGTGGGCGATCAAGTTACCAATGTCGGCGAGATCTTCTCTTGTAAAGTGTTTGGCTGGTGTGGCAACCCTGTATGGGCACCTGGAACCGGACACCCTAGCTACCCAGACGCTTGGAAAGATGCCTGGGATCAAGTTGGTCAATGTGACCCTAATTACGCACCTGAAGTCGATCTGCTTTCACCATCGAATGGCGATCGCCTCACACCAAACCAACCATTCGATGTCGTGTTAACTGCGACTGACGAAGACGGTGATATCGAAAAAGTCGAGGTGCTACTCAATGGAAAAGTGGTTGCGACCGCTGACGGCCAACAAGATGTCGACGCTTATCGCCTCACCGTGGCGGGACAAGCAGAGGGCATGTACCAATTGACGGCGATGGCCTATGACGACAAAGGCGCGAGCAGCGAAACGTCGCCGATTACTGTAGC
Source organism: Vibrio vulnificus NBRC 15645 = ATCC 27562 (assembly GCF_002224265.1). Classification (NCBI taxonomy): domain Bacteria; kingdom Pseudomonadati; phylum Pseudomonadota; class Gammaproteobacteria; order Vibrionales; family Vibrionaceae; genus Vibrio; species Vibrio vulnificus. Next base: position 2,857,652 of record NZ_CP012881.1, on the reverse strand, counting down.
AATCACGGATAAAACATTGGTTGTAGGGCTCACCTCGCCAAGCGACGGTTCGGTCTTTACCCAAGGCCGTGCGATTACATTGACCGCCGATGCGTCCAGTTTTGTTGGAGAAGTCACGCAAGTGCGTTTCTACGCCGATGATCTGCTGATTGCGACGGTAACACAAAGCCCATACCAACATGAGTGGTTAGGGGCGCAGCTTGGTCAACATCAGCTTTACGCCATTGCGACGGATTCCAAAGGCAACGAGCAAACCTCGGTGGTTTCTCATATCGAAGTCAAAGAAGCCAAGCCCGATACTGGCTTACGTGACAACCCAGATCGCAGCATCACCTATCTCACCTCTTGGGGTTTAACGAACATCGAAGAGCTTCAACGCTCTCAGGGGGATGCTTACTTCCTCTCCTTTGGTAAATGGGACAGCGCTGGCAATATCCAAATCAGTGACGACATGCTAACCCCAAGCTACAACTCAGATTGGATGTCACCAACGTATCAATCGTGGACGGAACTCAAACATGCCCAGCCACGCAAAGCGATGATGGTGGCCTTTGGCGGTGCGACGTACGAAAGCATGTGGAATGACATGGCGACTGAGCAAGGTCGTCAGAATATCGCCAACAGTTTGGTGAAACTGATGAACCAGCCTTACCCTGTTTACAAACGCAATTTGAAACCGGAAGAGATGGTTGGCGAGTGTTTGGCAACGGATTGGAGCGGCCAATGTGACTACAGCAAATATCAGCTCGCAGGTTACGTTTCAATTGATGGTATTGATTTCGACTACGAGACGACCGCGCGCTTGACCGAACAATCGAATCGCAATTTGGAAGACCTGATTCAACGTATTCGTGCTCAAGTGGGTGACAGCAAGTTGCTCTCACTGACCACCTATCACGTCGGTGCCGATCCGGAATCGTGTTCAAACCCTGCCGTATATGACGACTGTTCATTTATTGAACCCGCCCGTTCGATTCACCACGGTGAAGTGATTTCTTTGCTGCAAAACACCAAACAGAGCATCGATTTCTTCAATGTGATGGCCTACGACGCTGGCGAAAACTTCCGATATGAAGTGGCAATGGCAAACTACGCTAAGCACGTGGGCGATCCGTCGAAAATCATCCTAGGGGCGACCATCAATAGCCAGTGGGGACCAAATGGCCGCTTTGTCGAAACGCGTGAGAACAATATCGAGCGTGCTCGTTGGCAAAAACAGAATGGCTACGGTGGCTTCTTTATTTGGACATTAGGTTCCAATACTGAAAGCCTCTCAATGGCAGAACAAGTGGATTACTTTAATCAAATGATCGAACAAAACCAGTAATTCCCTGCCTCCAAGAGCCGCGTTGCGGCTCTTTTTCTTTCTTCCTTTCGTGCATCCCCCACGGCTACATTAGCAATGACTCATTCAGTTTTTTCGAATGAGATGAGCAAATTTCGACGCTTCATCCCCAGCCTCGGCCCGATACAATGGCTCCATAGTTTGAACACTCATTGAAGGAATTCATTATGTCTCGTTTACTGGTATTAAAATCAAGCATCCTTGGTGATTACTCTCAATCAAACAAACTGGTTGACGAGTTCATCAATAAATTCGACCAACAAGACGTTGTCGTTCGTGATCTGGCCCAGCAACCATTGCCTGTTTTAGATTTCCAAGTGGCGACAGCATTGCGCGCAAGCGGTGATTTAAGTGAAGCGCAACAGGCTATTGTTGATCTTTCTGACCAACTGATTGCCGAAATCAAACACGCTGACACCTTAATTATTGCTGCCCCTATGTACAACTTCACCGTCCCGACCCAGCTTAAAAACTGGATCGATTTGATTGCTCGTGCTGGCGTTACCTTCACTTATACCGAGCAAGGTCCGAAAGGACTGATCGAAGGTAAGAAAGCGGTTGTTGTAACGACTCGTGGTGGTATTCATAAAGACGCAGCGAGTGACATCATCACTCCATACCTAAAAACCGTATTAGGGTTTGTTGGTATCACAGAGGTTGAATTTGTTTACGCTGAAGCACTCAACATGGGTGAAGACTTTGCCTCTAAAGGCTTGGCTTCAGCAAGTGAGCACCTTGCTGCGCTAACCGCTTAAGTACGCCAACAGCTTAAGTCATAACACCCGTACCGATTCCACTGCCTGGTACACCAACGGATTGAACGCACCTTGCCCACTTAGTGCCAGTTTGTTTGCGCCCTCACATGATGTGAGGGCTTTTTTCATCACGTTTCTACCCTTGCGTTACTCGATCAACGAACTGCTGATCACTTGATCGGCGATCTGCTCAAACACGCGCTCTACACTAAACAAACTCGCCACATGATAAAACTCCGGCCCAGACGCGCACGACTGCATCAAGCGCTGACTTGCCGCACCTCCAAAATTGATGGTGATGACTTTTACATCACGACCCGGTTGCTTGAGCTGGGTACAAATCAATTTCATTTTTTTATCGCGAAACGCAGGGTCGATTAAATGGTTGCCATCGGAGAACATCACCAAGTACTTACTGCTATTTTCATCACCGTAATGCCGGGGCAACTGCGGGCGAGAAGCATCCCAAATCCCCTGCCAATACGGCGACAAAAGGCGCATCGCCCAGACCATTCCTTCCGCATTATTGGTGTTCATGCCTGGGACTAAACGCTGAACCGTGGATTCAAAGTGCCTCCGCTCGGTAATAAAAGGCACAATCGGGTTCACATGACATTCAATGTCATCAAAAATCGCCTTGTCTTCATGAAACGGTCGATAGTTCTCACGCGTGTTGGTTGATGGATAGACAGCGGGATCCAACGGCGTGCCATCGTCAAAAACCGAGACCGCCGGTTTGTGCATGGGGCGAATTATCCGCTTGGAGTTGTTGTTTGCGAACTGAGGCTGCTTCTCCAAATTGCGGAAATAGCGCAAACCGAGTGTGCCCGGATTGTTCCCCTCGTACTCCAAATCGCGACACATGGCATTGCGTTTCCTCCCAGGTACCGCAGGCGCACGGCCGTTGCCTCGGTCAAACATGTCACTCCAACCATTTTCTCGTTTGACTTGTGCATGATTGTGGCGGCGAAAAGCGCCAAGATAGATCTCCTCCATTGGGCCAGTGTTCACATTCCCTGAAGCGGGCACGATGCTCACCACGTAATTTTGATTGCGATTGCCTCGCGAATACAGCTTATCAGCAAAGGCCAGCAACGCTTCTTTGGTTTTTGCCATCGGCTCGCCGGACATGGAGTTTGAAACATCCAGCATAAAGACAATTTCCGCTTTATTGCTGCTTACACCGGCTTTGGCATGAGCTGAAATTGGCACAATTTCGGAGGCAGCGACATTGAGTGAGTTGGGCACAAAATCGAGCTCTACTTGTAAGTTTTCTTCTTGTTCATCGCGCTGATGTGTCAGACGAACGTCTTGCATAAAGGGGCTCGCAGCACCTGAACTGAGGTTTGCATTCAGTAGTTCAACAGCGGTCGCTTCTGGCACTTCGCTAATAATCGCGGAGGCGAGTGCCGCATCCGTAGCGTTGGCGACTTGGTTGTGCACGCTGTAAATACGCATCACATCCGTCACCCAGGCGGCAAACACCAACATGCTCACTAACATCACCAGCATAAAGACGGAAATACCGCCAGCTTGCTTGCGCATCCTATCTCCTTTTGTAAATCGCATGGCTAACGAGGGCTTGTTGCTCAGAAAAGAGCACCCACCAATGGGATAAAAGCTGTTTTGGTGCTGGCTGATAACAGACACTGACCAGCCAAAGGTCCACCTCGCTTAACTCAAACTCAGCTTGAGGGGGTTGGCACGCCCCTTCTGCCGCTGCAAACGTATTTTGCTCAGAGAGGAACTGAACATTCACCCCCAGCACAGAACCTGGCTTTGCCATCAATTGCTCGGCTTGTTGCAAGTAGGCAGGAATCCACACGCGCAGCTCGTTTCCATCTTGAATATCTTGCATAGAGACAGCTCGAACTAAGGTATGGCTGATCTCTTGCACTTTATCGTTACTGCGTATCAACATGGTGAGGTCCATAAAAGCCAGCACCATAAGCAGAAGAAGAGGAACAAACATCAGCGCTTCAATCGCCACACTGCCCGATTGCATTCTGCGCTGGGCATTCTTAATCAGTTTCAAATGCTTTCTCCGGTATTAAGGCAATGTGATTGCGGTAGCGATAGACCATCTCTTGATCCGTTAATAGGGGAATGGCTAACGGAGGCAGCTCGAGAGAAACCGTAATGACGATAACCCCATGCTGCAACTGCCCCTGTTGCACCGTTTCTCTCTGCGCGGCACCAAGCCACTGAGCGATTGAGGCAAACAGTTGGGGTTCGATATTGGCATGGCGAGCCAAATCCGAACTGTGCAGCTGGAGCTGTTGTGAAAAGTGCTCAATTAGCGCATTTGGGTCCGCGACCTGTTTCAGTTGAGTTGCGCGCCTCGCCTGCTGAATCGCATGGTCAAGCGCAGAAAAATGCCACTGCACCCGTCCCACTTCAAAAAACAGCACCACTAGGGCGAGCAAAACCGGCATGATCAGCGCGGCTTCGACACTGACACTGCCTATTTGACCTTTGTGACCTTTCATTGCAATCGGCTCAACTGCTGCTTAAGGAGCGCAATATCATGCTCCGCTTGTTGCGATGACATGCTGTGAGTGAGCAACTCAAAGGCTTGTTGTTCCTCATCTTGTGCCAACAACACTAAGGCATAATGCTGCGTGACAAAATCCGGTACACGATTCCCCTTAATCAAGGGCTGCAACTGCGATTGTGCAAGTTTGAACTTCCCTTTAAGCAGGTAGTGAAATGAGAGGTTAACGCGAAAGCTTTTGCTGTCAGGCTCCAGCTCAATTGCACGCAGAAAATGCTTCTCCGCTTGCTCGGTGAACTGTTGTTCGTCTTTGGTGATGGCCAATAAGTTGTGCAGGCCTGCATGTTGCTCATCAAAGCCTAAGCCTTGCTGCAAATAGTTACTGGCTTGAAGAAGTTCGCCTTGGTTGAGATAGTGGCGGCCCAATATGAATGCGGCTTCGGCGGCATTGTCTGATTTTTCTAGCAACAATTGCTGCAACTGAGCTTGCGCTGCATGTGGCCTGTCTTCCAGCAGGTCAATGCGAGCGAGCATCAAGCGTGCGTGGACTTCCTCGGGGTAAATCTCTAGCACTTGTTGGTATTTATTTTTAGCCGAATCGTAACGGGCGTATTCAAACGCCGTATCCGCTAGGCTGTTGAGCGATTCTGCACTCGGCTGTGAAGATGGCGCAGCGCACCCCACAAGCAAAAGGGCAAACATTGATACAAGGAGTTTGTAGGCAAATTTCATGGGGGATTCCTAAATGGGCAGCGCAGCACCGCTGCCCTAACTGATGGTTATGCCAAACTGGTTAATAGCTGGGAGAGAATCGGTGATATCACCATCACCAACATCGGTAACATGATCATGGTCATCTGGATTAAGGTGATCTTTCCAGGCAACTTGCCGGCTTTTTCCTCGATATCCAGTGCTCTTTGTCGACGAGCGTCTTCACTGATTTGTCTGAGTGTGTCCGCCAAAGGTGAACCATATTTTTCTGCCATTGTTAAGGTGGTCGCCAAGGTATGCAGCTCTGGAATGCCCGTTCGCCAACTTAAGTTGTTCAACGCTTGAGTCCGGTCATTAAGCAGATCAAGCTCAGCAGATGTGACGCGAAACTGTTCAGCCATTGCACTATGCTGACCTTGCAAGTATCGCGCAACACGCTCAAATGCCCGATTCAATGACAAGCCAGACTCTACACACAACACCAACAGATCAATCGCGTCGGGGGCGGACTGCTTGAGCTTTTTCCGGTAACGATCCGCATTGAGGTTCAACCACCACTCAGGGCCATTCGCGCCCAACACATAACCGACCAAGACCAAGGTCAGTGACCACATGCTGATGATCGCTTCGCCATTCAATGCCTGGCGCCCCAACAACATCGCCGCCACCATCACACCGGAACCAAACTTCGCCAACAAAAGCCATGTTAACGCTTGCGGCTTATGAAACCCCGCGTTGGCAAGCAAACGGCTTAAACGCGCTTTTTCATTGTGTGTTACCCAGTTGTGCATCAACGCATTATCCTGTTGAACAACCGCCTCTTTTCGTTTGATGTAACGCGTTAGACGTGCCTCACGACGCTTACGTTGGTGGGTGTTTTGCCATGCGACAACCGCCATAGCCAATAACATCAACGCACTGAGCATCACGATGATTTGTGCAAGCTCCATCTTTTACCCCTTGAATTTGGTCAGTTGACGAATCAGCAGCAAGCCGCTGGTAACACTGAGCACCACGTAGAGCAGAATCCATTGGCCAGTACCGTCACGCAGTAGGTAATCAAAATGTTCCTTAGCAGAACCATACAGCACGCCAATCAAGGCGGGCGGTAAGATCGCCAGCACCTTGGCGGACGTCCGAGATTCCGACGTGATGGTTCGCACGCGGCTTTCCATCAAACTGCGCTCACGCAGCGTTTGACCAAGTTGCTTGAGCATATGAGATAACTTCCCCCCAGTTTCACTTTGCAAACTCAGCAGAGTGGTCAGAAAGCGAAACTCTTGGCTTGGCATCTGCAGCGCGGCGAAGTGCATCACTCTTTCGACACTATGACCCAACTTAAGGCGATCATGCATCGCCATAAACAGACGTTTAGCACTGCCTTGATATTGCTCTGAGAGGGCAAAAAAGATGTCGTGCAAGGGCGCGCCCACTTTGACCGCCCGCTCCATACTGTCGATGATATCGGGCATTTGCGCGTTGAACTCGCTGATGGCAATCTGCTCAAAATGGCGAAGCGCCAACACCGTCACCAACACCGCCATGACGCTGACTAAAAGTAAGGCTGTCGATGCTGCCATGCCTTGTGAGAGCAAGGTAACAAATAGCCCAGTGGTCGCCACGACCAAGTACAAGCGGTACTTTTGTAACCGCGCCGCACCGATCAAGGTTTCGATACGACTGTAAAATGCCAGCCATTGCGGTCGCTTTTTCTCCATCACCGCCAACGGTTTAAGATAACGTTCACGCTGTTTCTCACGCTTCGCTTCAACGCGACGCGCTCGCATGATCAATGCGCCCATCGCGAGCCAAATGAACAAAAACAATAGCCAAAGCATGGTGCTCTCTTAACCCCCTACGGTTGAAAACAAGCTTAACCACGCTTTATCCAACGCGAAGTGACGAGCTCGTTCAATCACGCCTTGCGGCAAGATGCCTTGGTGGTAATCACCGCGCCCTTCTTCATCAAGGCGATAGTCAAACAGGGGATGGATGGCGATCTGCCCCTCTTCCAGCCCGCCAACAGCGGAAATCGCAGTGACACGGCGTTTACCATCGTGCGAGCGTTCAAGCTGCACGACCAAATCCAACGCTGAACTGATTTGCTGACGCAAAACCGCTGATGGGATCTGCTCTGCCCCCATCATCAACATGTTCTCCAAACGCAACATCGCGTCTGCTGGTGAGTTTGCGTGCAAGGTACATAAGGAACCATCATGGCCGGTATTCATCGCTTGCAACATGTCAAAGGCTTCAGCACCACGAACTTCGCCCAAAATGATGCGATCAGGTCGCATTCGCAGGGCATTTTTGACCAAATCTCGCACGGTTACAGCCCCAGTGCCTTCAGAGCTGGCGGTTCGCGTTTCAAGCTGAATCCAGTGAGGTTGAGTGAGTGACAACTCAGCCGCATCTTCTATCGTGATAATGCGTTCATCTTCACTAATGGGCGTGCTCATGGCGTTGAGCAAGGTGGTTTTACCCGCCCCCGTTCCGCCAGACACCAAGATGTTAAAACGACAACGTGCCGCTAACGCAAGGCATTCCGCCATCTCTTCGCTCATACTGCCAAAGGCAACCAAACCGGGAAGATCGTACTGACGTTCAGGAAATTTACGAATTGAGATACACACGCCATTTAGCGCAAGTGGTGGTGCGATGATGTTAACGCGGCTGCCATCTTCCAAACGTGCATCCACTAACGGGGTGGATTCATCTAAACGACGGCCAACGGCGTTTACGATTCGCTGCGCGACATTGAGCAAGTGCTTTTTGTCGCGAAAACGAATATCGGTTTTCAACAGCTTGCCATGACGCTCAATGTAGATTTGCTCTGGTCCATTGACAAGAATGTCGCTCACGGACGGATCTTCGACCAAACATTGAATCGGGCCCACACCCAACATGTCGTCACACAGCTGCTCCACCAGCACCGCCAACTCACTTTGGTTGTAAGGCAGCAACTGTTGCGCTGACATTTGGCCAACGGCTTTCTTAATCTCTTGCTGCAGTTGAGCTCGGCTGAGTTTTACGGCTTCTGAGGGCTCAATCAGCTTTTCAAAAGCCGCTTGCGCGGCTTCAGGCATGACGAGTGGGTTACCTCGGGAGGCATGCACCAGTTGAGTTTTGTGACCAAACATTAGGCGATCCCCGCTAGGCGTGTTTTTAGTTTGCCAATCGCTTTGGCCAACTTACCTCCGCGTTTTACCAAAGGTTCGCCGTTGTGCTCTGCCGCTTGCACCGCTTTGCTATCGAATGGCAGATCACTAAATTGTGTGATTGACCACGCTTCAAACAACTGTTTTTCGCTCCAAGGCTTATGCGCTTTGGCGCGGCTCTGATTCCCAACCAGATGCACATGGTGCAGATACCCTTCGAGTTTCGACAAAATACCATCGGCTCGGCGACCCGCTTGCAGTGAGAAATCGTGTACCAGTAAGAAGTTGTCCGCCGACAGCATGAGATCCTCTACACTTTCAATAAGATAATGAGGCACATCCAAAATCACATAAGCAAATTGCTGTTTTAACTTATTGACGACATTGATTCGCTGTTGCACAGATAACTCCTCCTGCTCCTCTGTATAAAACAGGCTCAACTGGTGGCCCACATTTTGACCAAATTGCTGAATCAGCACCGAATCAACGCGTTCCACTTCATTCACTAAGCGATGAAGGGTTGGCTGATATTCCACCCCCAGCAAAATCGGGTGCTGAGTAAAGTTGAGGTTAAAGTCGACTAACGCGACAGAACGATGCTTAGCCAACTCAACGGCTAAATTAGCCGCAACAGTCGACGTTCCGACACCACCGCTGGTACCACTCACCAAATAGACTTGCCCTTGCTGAAAACCTTTCTGTGCATGCACCCCTAAAAGGTGCAACAAACTCTTGTGCAGCGCTGTGGGATCCAGTGGTAATGCAAGGTAATCCGCGATGCCCATCTGCATCAGATGACGATATTCCGACAAGGAAATTTCCTCGCCGAAGAGAATCACTTGGCAGCCCGGAGGCGTCACTTTGGCCAGTTCAGTCAAGCGTTGCAACTCATCACGTTGCACCTGCAAAAGTAAAATGTCGCCACATTGGCGCTGCGCCAAATACTTAATCGCTGCGCTCAGGCTTTGCGTGTGAATTTGGCAATCAAGTTGTGCGATGCGATCCACCACCGACTCAATCACGCTCAGTTGCTCGCCTTTTTGGGCAAACACCATCATCGATTGACGCTTAGTTTCCACTTTCACCTCCTGAACCATCGGTGATCTTCGCTGGGTCTTCGGCAATTCTGACGTTACCTTGGCGCAAACGCTCCACGGCCCCCACTTCCAAGCTGCTTTCGGTAATCAAAAGCGGTGCCCCTTGACGATAATGCTGCTGATTGGCCATTGACATTTGTAGGCGACGTTTGTGGCGACACTGCGCCTCGCTCAACGCCAGATTCGGCTCAAAACGGCAAGTTTTTGGGATGAGAGCGACGTCAATCTTCACCCCAATGTCGGTTTGATCCACTTGCTGCCAGCGAACATCCACAGGCAAAGAGAGTGACTCACTCAGTTGCTGCTGCCACTGGGCGAGGCTGTTGTGCGACACCTGCTGAGTGCGAATCAATACCGAGACATCACCTTGCTCAACCCTTTGCTGTGTTGGCTGTAAAAGCTGCTGCAAAGCGGGCAAAACGGCGTCGTGTGAGCTCAACGTCAGTTCACGTTGTTCGGATAGATTCGGCGTTGAGGTACACCCTACGTTGAACAGCATCGCGGCTGAAAGCATCCATAGATGCGGTCGTTTGTTAATCATGTTGTCGTGAAATCCTGTTAGTAGCGATAGCCGTAATCACCAATCAACTTTGGTGTGTTTGCCTCTCCCTCTAACTCACCAAAGAGCAAGCGTTCAAAACGCGTTGGTGAGCGGAAGCTATCCAGAGGTGTCGGTATGGACTCGAGATCACCCGTCGGCTGAACCAGACTCGCCGTGGCAATGATCACCAGTTCACGTTCAATCTGTTTACTCTTGTTGGTTCGAAACAGCGCGCCAACCCCTGGCAACTCACCCAAAAATGGAATGGCATCAACGGAGTTTTCTTCTGATGTTCTTAGCAACCCAGCCAACGCAAAACTTTGCCCATCAGCCAACTCGATGGTGGTGGTCGCGGTTCGCTTATCCAGCCCCGGCACATCAACCCCATTAATTTTGATAGAGTTTTGACGGCTAAGCGCACTGACAACCGGTGTCACGGTAAGCGAAATGCGATTTTCCGATAGCACGGTTGGGGTCACCGAAAGACCCACACCAAAGCTCTTGAACTCAACACCAACCGAATCACCATCGATGCTTGGGAAAGGAAACTCTCCCCCCACCAAAAACTCGGCTTTTTCACCCGATTTTGCCGTGAGATTCGGTTCAGCCAGCACATTGACGAGGCTCTTTGATGCCAGCGCATCGATGATGCCCATAAACGCTGATTCTTTAATGAGATTATCGGGGTCTGTTAAATCCAGTCCTGCGGCAAATTCGTTACCGGGTGACACGCCCAGCATCCAATTCGGATTGACCGATTGCCAGCGGATCCCCAGTTCTTCACTGGTACTCTTGGCCATCTCCACCATACGGATTGAAATGTTCACTTGAGGTGCGGCAGTGATTTTTAATTGATTGATCACCAAAGGCAGCACCGACTGCCCACCCGGCCCTTCTGGCTGGTTGGCGGATTTACGGCTCACTTCCGCTGTGATTTCTTTCAGACGGTCTTTGTCTGCAATCTGCCCGAGCGCAAAATTGTTCACCAAACTCAAAATATCCGCCGCCATTTCTGGGCTTGCTACCGTGCCGGCCACGGCGATCGAATCGCCCACCGATTGAAGGCTAATACGGAAGGCGGGATATAAGATCTCAAGGTGACGTTCCAATTGGCTCAAACCACTGTTTTTCACATTCAGACGATAGTGCGCAATAGCATCCCCTTCTTTGCCAACAATCACTAGGTCGGTTTTGCCCACTTGCGCGCCAAATACCAACGCACTGCGTGCAGACGGCGTTTTGACATCGGCAATGGTTGAATCGACGATGTAGACGCTGCGCATCTCTTTCGACAGAGGGATGAGTCGGCTTTGCCCCACTTCTAAGGTGATCTCTTTGGCCGCCTGTGCGAAAGGCACCACCAGCGTGAAAGCGGCAACCAGCCACCATTGTTTAGCCACGTGCATCATGATTACTGCCCCTCCTTCACGTTACCGCGGATCACCGTCACCGACTGGGTGGGTTGTTGCTCAAGGTCATACGCGCCCGAAATATCTTTGGCCCACTTGAGCGGTTTGTTGGCCACTTCGGTTTGATCGTGATTGCCGCGTAACACCAGGGATAACTCCCCGAGCTTGCTGGCCAACACCAATTTTTCTGCGTCTTGAAGTGATACTTCGAAGGTCACTGAGGTTGGATCATAACTTTTGGCACTTTTCTCTGGCTTTTGATGGGTAGAATATTGATTACCAATCGCGAGCAAATGAATGTTTTGCAATACCGTTTCGACAGCCATGTTGTTGTATATCGGCGTGCCGTTGGCGTCTTGGTCGATTTCCGATTGGCTTGTCAGCAGCACATCCACTTTGTTTCCCGGACGAAGTAAGCCGAGGCCCGCCGCCATTGGGTCAAGCTCAATCGAAATCGCTCTCATACCTGGTTTCACCAGTGCAGACAGAAAATCCGATTGCTCTGGGCGCAACAACATGGCGGGAGATAACACCGTATTGGCGGGAATAAACTGCACTGCCACACTGCCGGCGATCTGTTCTAGCTCAAACACGGGCTGAAGAAACACCTCACCCAAGGTTTCTCGTTCTTGCAGCGAGACTTCTTTCCACTCCAAGCTCTCTCGCTCGATAAATGATCCCATCGCCAACGCTCGGCTGGAGACCAGCACTTGCGCTTTTCGCTCAACAGGCGACAGATGTTTTGATGATTGGTGGAGCTGGGAGGTATCTAACCAGACAAACCCCGCCAGTAATAAGGCAACAGACAAAGCTGCAAAGACAGCCATGTACCAACGACTCATGATGAAAAATCCAATTTATAAAATAAGGTAAGCGGTTGAAGCAGATATCGAAACACCAAGTGGAACCGTCCCTTGATGCCCGTTTGATGTGGCAAAATAAGCGCGAGCCAACTGCCAAACCGCCAATATTCCTGCCCCAAACGCACTGAGTAAAACAAGCTCAAACCAGTGGGGGAACACAATCCAAGCACAGACTGCCGCTAACTTCACATCCCCCGCGCCGAGCAAGCCGTATTGCCAAAGCAGCATCCCCACGACACAGACAATGAGGGCATACAAAGTGGCATCAAGCCAAAACGGTGAGCCCTGCATAAAACGATAGCCAGTCGCCACCAAAAACAAGAGCGCTATGTTGGCGTTGTATATCTTTCGCTGTAACGCATCGCTAAGCACGACCACCATCAGCAATACCAATAAGGCACTGATCGCGACAATCTCTGGATTCACGTTTACTCGCCTGCAGGGTTCAGGCTGTTAACGATGCCAAGAAACTTCTCTTTCAGCGCAGAAATAAACACCCCATCTGAGCCGAAAATAGCCAGCACACCAGCCGCAAGACCGGCAGCAAGGATTCCATATTCAATCGCGGTTGCGCCGTTTTCATCGTTAATGAATTGTTTCAGCATCATTACTCCTTTTTGAAACAACATGTAAATGTTTATGAGAATTAATATCATTTGCAAATGATAACATTTATATTATTATGCGCAACAAATAAAGCGATGAATATTTTACAAAATGACATTTTGCCAGTGTTTTTGATCGAATTTTTACCATTAATTAGATCATTGATCTGATTAATAGAGCATTCACTCAAATCACGGCGTCATTCCCCTTCTCATCTATCGAGCAAATTTTTCAATAAGGAGTGAAAATGCGCTTATTTGCCAAGAGTTTGGTTGCCTCAACCATTGCGGGTCTGTTGACTGCATGTGGTGGTGGCGACGGTGGCGGTTCAGCAACCAGCCCAGCAACGTCCACGAAAGTCACCTTGACGGGTTTTGTTACCCCCTCCCAAGCGACACCACTGAATAGTCATGAAACCACCACAACGGAAGTGAGGCTGCTGGCGGGCGAAGAGATTGTGGCGCGCTCAACCGCGAAAAGACACGCAGGTGAGCATCAGCCTCGCTATCTGCTCGAGGTGGATCCTGCCAAACTGAGCGATGCGCTTCCCCTCACCATTGAAGCCGTCCGCGTTGTTTATCCGCTTGAATCTGCAAATGAGGATCGCACTTCAAATACCGCGACCACCAACACAGAGAAAACCGCAATACGCGAAGTGCTGCTGTATCGAAATGCGATTGGCGCTAAGAAACCGTTATTGGCCGCAGACAAAAACGGCGACTCTTTCATCACACATGATGAATGGCTGCCACTGACATTCTCGCAAACCAATTCGTTGTTTGTTGCTCTCGACCCCAGCGGTGAGCGAAGTGCACTTGAGCTAATGAACGAACATGGTCGTGAGAAAATCATGGCGATCGCCGCCTTGTTGCACACCATTTCCGATCCATTTGATAGCGAAAAACAGGTTGCACTCTCTTCTCTAGAGATGGAAAAAGCGTCTCTGATTGATGCCTTGCTCAAGCATGAAACGATTGCTGCACCTTTGACTGAGGACGCTCGTTGGATCGACGCGGTGAGTTCAGTCTATGAGCAGATGGCTCAAAACCAAGCGATTGTTTTGGCTGATGGCTGGCAAAAACGTATCGAAGATAAATGGATCGAGATGCACGCCGTTGAACAGAGCAATGTGCTGCGTGAAGTGCTTGATAATTCTTATCCAAGCAGAACACTGGTCTTGAAAGGCGAAACCGTTTCGGGCATGAAAAACCCGCAAATCTCGTTGCAAATTGGCTCCTACCCTAACGATCCTTTGGCAAGCAGTCACTATGACAATCCGCTCAAACCCAAGCGTCCATTGCTGCTGCCTATCACGCCCGCTGACGCCGTGAAATCCTACACTGCCATTGAGGGGGCGAATCGTCAGTTTGAGCTGCGCCTTACTCTACGTGACACCGCCAACGGCTTTGATGCTTGTCAGCCAACAGGCAATGAAGTCTACGTTTATTACGACAAGAATGAAGATCTCACCAAGCCAAGCGCCCATCCTACCGACAATATGCAAGATCTGTTGACGGTGATCGCCTACGATCCTGCCAGCGGGGTGGAAATGCGCTCCTACTTAGGCGCGTTTTGTGAACTGGCAAGTGCCGATATCGATAAGAACCAAGATGGCATCGTCACTGCTGATGAGTTCCCTCGTTTAAAAATCTCATTTGAAAACAACGCGCATGCACTATTAGCCGAGCGCAGTGGATTGATGCATCACGGTGGCGGTCAATACGCGAAGCCTGTGAAACAAACGGCGATCGATACACTGTTTGCCAAACACACACCAGAAATGTTGCAGCTGATGAGTTCCATTGTTGCGATGCAGATGGCATCGGTGCACAACAACAAGCTACCCGCCATCGACAACGCTTCTGATTTTTTCCGTACCGCAGCACAACTGCTTGATTTGGACTATAACGCCCAATACCGCATGTATAGCACAAGCAACCTATTGCCTGAGCCGTTTCAAGTTATCCAACTGCTGAAAAATATTTCAGACGTTGCGCATCATATGGAAGATACCGACACCACCATCAACAACTTGTTGAAATGGAGCGCTCAAGCGTTTAGCAATTTGAGCCAGTTCCCAGCAGACACTAAGATGGCATCAGAGCTCAACACAGCCATGGATAGCAACACCAGTTGGCTACCCACTGAACCCATCAACGGCTTGGAATCTATTTGCAGCACCGAATTTGCGCAAGACCAAATCCGTGGTATCGCCGTTCGTGGGCGCGGTGACGACTGGTTGACCTTGGAGTGGCAACCACAAGGCAACAGCGGTTACACGCTGCACTGGGATACCAAACCATTCACGAACTTAAGCGAGGCTGCCAATCAAACGACAGCGGAAAAAAACATAACAACGTTAACTGGGCTCACTAAGTTCACTCGTTATTACTTCCAAATTGCTCATAAAGGGACACCAAGCGCTCAGTTCAACGTTCGCATCGGTGACGCAGGGCTGACCAACTCACATCATTTTGATTCAGACTTTGGCTGCGACCCGATGAGTGGTTACGCACGAAACTCCAATGCCGATGGTTACCAATCCCTTTCCTTCCTCAAAATCGATGCGCAAGGCGAGCGCTTGGCTCGACAAGATCTCCCTTATATTGCGACACCACATAGCTGCACCGTGGAAAGTAAAACTGGCCGAACTTGGGCTGTGCCAAACAGTGAGATGGAGGAAGGCGATCGCATTCGTCACTGGTATGGCATCGACAATCGATACCTGCATGGCGATAACTTGGCGGTGAGTGACGACCAATACAACGGCTTCTGTGTCGCGCTTAACGGTGACGTTTATAGCCAGGATAAAGCGCATCAATGTACGGTGAATCAGCTCGTTCAGCGAGCCAACGAATCCAAACTCTGTGGCATCAGCGAATGGAGGCTGCCGACCTACGAGGAAACACTCAATATTCTCACTTTGAAAGGCAAACCTCAGTTGAACTTTGATGATGATTACTTCCCTAGCATAGATGGCAATTTGTTGTGGATGAGCGAGCACAATCCAGCACTGACTGGCTACGCCAATCTACTTCGCACGACCAGCATCGATGTGAGAACACAAATCTCGCAGATCAACACCCCTCATCAAGTGATGTTGGTGAGTGATGGATTAAAAGTGGATCAGGAATAAGGAAGCAGACATGAAAACAACTTTTCTCATTTCATTAGCAGCGGCGCTTTCCGTTCCTGTCTCTGCACAATGCCTTCCAGAAGAAGGACGTTTTGAAAAAACGATGATTGACTTTCAAGGTACGAGCTACTGGGTGATCAACGACAACAAAACTGAGCTTCAGTGGATGATGTGCCCGATGGGTCAGCAAGGTGAACAGTGCATCGGTGATGCGATTCAAGAAAAACGTTTGGATCTTGATGGGCTTATTGAGACCTTCAATCAAGCTGAAGGGGACAGCACGCTAACGTGGCGACTACCTTATGCCCAAGAGCTTATTACCATCTCCGACCAGAGCTGTCGCTATGGCACTTATACCGATTACTTCCACTTAACGGAAACAACCGAGCATTTAGAGCAGATTTATCAAGCTGTCGCCCCTTTCAAAGAGAAAATGGACATTCTGTATCAGCGCCATCAAGATAACTTAGCGCTATTGCAAAAACGCCGAGAAGCCGATTCAGAGGTTGATGCAAAAATGGCAGAATGGCTGCAAAAACGCAGGCAGCTCCTGAACCACGACGAATGGACACTTGAGGCACATCACTACGTCTCTCAAAAACTGGAACCTTGGTTAAGAGAGAATGTACCTGAATGGGTAAACGCGCGCACAAGTTACTATAAATTCTGGAATTCTCCTCACTTCGGAGATAAGGAGCTAGGGTTAGAAAGCCTCAATAATTTCTACAGTAATCATTACTCGAAAATGGATCAGGCTTATGCCACTCAAAATGGTGCGACCATCTCTTTTAGAAACGTACCGAAGTTAGAAATTGCTAGTGATAGCATCTTAAGCGTGAACTACGACTATTCACTACGCACGATTCAAAGCCAACAAAATTGGTCGATATACTACGTGCGATTGGTCAGAGCGATACCACACGAGAATCGCTAATATAAAAGCAGGGGCATTCGTGCCCCTGCTTTCTTATTTTTGACATCCATGGCTCAATGGCCGGAGTTAAAAATCAAACTGCAAGTAGACCGTGTTGTAGTTACTGCCGCCTTTGATTCGACCAAACTGCGAGGCTTTCTCAAAGATCGCGGAGCGGTGATGCAAAGAGTAGCCAAACCAGACGTTCTTCCAATCATTCTTACCCACCAAATCCCCCACATTCACATCAAATGAAAAGTCGAGATAGTTGAGTAAATGGCTTGGGGTATAACCCTTACGCTCCATTTCACTCTTCTCGATATAGGTGATGTTGTCGATATAAGACATCCCTTCTGCCACACCAAAGCGCCATTGCGTCGGCCAATTAAAGGTGTAATACGCTTTGATAGAGACCACAGTCTCTGTACTTGAGCTTTGCACCTCTGAGCTCCAGTGGTGCGCGATGCCCGAATGCAAGTAGAGGTCTAGCGGCAGTCCGAACAACTCATCTGTCAACGGATGGCCATAGAACACTGACGTTAGCTGGTTATTGTAAGGATCTTTTTCGCGTTCAAATTTGAATATCTCACCAATGTTCGACGGCGTTCCCCAGCCGTGCGCCACACGCAGATACGGCTTGTTTTTCAGGTTAGACTTTCGTTCTTTGGTTTTATCGTTAAAGAAACCAAAGCCAACGTAGAACTCACCCTCATAACGATCTTCCACCGCATCGCTGTTGTAAGCATTGTTATCTAAACGCGTAATACTGGTTTGGCCGAGCAAGTAAAGATTAGAAATAACGTGGTAACGGCCTTTTAACGCGATATTGGTGTCCACACCGGCGCCAATGTTCTGTTTGGAGACATCTGAAAACGCATAGTAAGTACTGTTGAAATCAGCGTCTTTGTAGCGCAGCGTGACTGAAGGCTCTAGCTCCCAGTCACCAAAGTCATATTTGGCAGCCAAGCGGTAGTTGGAGTGAAAACGGAAACTGTCGTCAGACATCAACTCCACTTCAAAACGCCACTGGTCGTCTATTTGATATTTCAATTGTCCACCGAAATCCGCTTTGTCACCTTCGATAGAGTTTTGTGCAATCTTGGGAATATCGATAAAACGTAGACGCGTCAGCGCATTAAATTGCAATTGTTGCTCTTCTGACTGCCACAAGTACGCCCCCCCTTCGATGCCGCGAATGAACACATATTCATTGTCAAAAAACATCATCGGTACAAAGGTACTAACGGTTTGATCGCCTCCTTGCGTATCAAAAGGAATCGACGCTGTGCGGTACATTGCGGCGATGCCCCAGTTTTCCTCTTCTGCAGCCAAAGCGCTTTGTGTCCCACCTAAGCCAACAATTAGACTTAAAGCCAGCCATTTCTTTTTCATTTTTGTTTAAATTCCAGTTAATTACGCTGATTAATTCATCAAACAGAAGAAAAGCTCTTATGTTCATTATCAATTAGCCGTTACAATTAGTAGATATTGTCATTGATTTGAATTTAATGTGAAAGCCTCAGAACTGAAAACTTTTCTCCTTAGCCTGCCAGACGGTTACGATCCCGATGTTGTGATGGGAGAAGAATGGCTGCCAGAAAGGTTGGTAAATACACGCCTTGACGATAATTTGTTGTTTCTTGAATTCGATAATGCTCCAGAGGAAAACCAAGGCGATGAAGAGGGTCGTGGCTTTGTTGAACATGAAATTGCCATGATAAGACAGCGCTTTGAACACATTCTCGATGAAGCCAGTGACACAAAAACCAAAGCCGACGCTATGTTGGCTCTCTTCCTGATAGGCCATGAGCTCTCAAGCTCTGAAGTGATCGAAATTCTTGAAGAAAACGACGACAGTGATGGATATTAATCTTCCTCACACCTTGTAAAATGGCGTAAATGACTTCATGTTGTAGTTAACCTCGTTTGCCGGTGAACACTATGTTTAATGTATTAACTTCATTATTTAAGGAGCTTATTGAGGGTTCTGACCTCAGTAAGCACAAAGCGACCAACCCCAATTTGGCCATTGCGAGCCTACTTTGTGAAGTCGCCGGTGCCGATTACCAAATCGATGAGCGTGAGCAAGCCGTTAAAAGGCAATTACTCAAACGCCTACTCAATCTAGACGATACTCAAGTAGAAGCCTTACTTACGCAAGCACAAAGCGGTGTCGCTGAATCGGCCTCTTTGTATGATTTCACCTCTCAGCTTAGAGAGTTGTCTCAAGAAGTCCGCTTTGATTTGATTAAAGGCATGTGGGAAGTTGCCCACGCTGATGGCGAGATCGACCCACTGGAAGACGCCGTCATTCGTAAAACCGCTGAACTGCTTTATGTCGACCACAGCGACTTTATACGCGCCAAACTGCAAGTACTCGATAAGTAGTTTTTTAATAACGTCACAACAAACTCAACGAAAAACGAAAAAACGCGCCGAGGCGCGTTTTTTATTACAGATACGATGTATTTGGCCATCCACCCGTTAGAACATGGTTAATGCCAGTTTAGCGAGATTATAAGCATCCACATACCCAGAATGTTGACGCCCTTCCCACTCTATGCCTTTGGCTTCTTGCGCAGCTCGATGACCAATACGCTTATCTTTCAAGCGATTTTGAATTCGGTACAACGTCGCAATATTAATGAACTCATTGAATGGCGCATCTATGCCTTTTTCTTGGCATTCTTGCATAAGGATTCGGTCATCACGCCCCCAAGAGGCATAGATTTTATTGCTGCCACCAAAGTTCTTGATCATCGACTTAATCACTTCAGCCAGCGGCCTACCCTGCTTTTCAATCTTACGTGGCGTAATCCCTGTCAACTCAGCGCAAAATAGCGACACTTCATCGTGTTCGGGCTTAACGTAATACTGAGCGCGCTTGACGATTTCACCTTTGAGCAAATCAATCTCTGCTAAACCGATTTCAATGATTTCCCCTGTGCGACCTACGCCATCTTCGTTCCAGCAGCACATTTCTAAATCAAAGCAAACAATTCGGTTGTGGTTCATAAATCGCCTTTTCGTTTCCCAGCCAATAAAGCGCGGAAGTTTACCTCAATAAAAACAGAAACTCGACTCAAGCCATACCGTTTGTCTAATTAGCCTGCAATTGTCACGCAATTTCGCCCTTTGTTTTTGCTTCGGTAAAGCTGAATATCCATCCTTTGTATCAACTCTTCCACGTCCTCATCTTTATGTATCGCGGCCCCTATACTAAGCGTGCAGTGAATTGGGGTTTCTTGATAATAGCAGGCCGTTATTTCGATCCCCTCTCGAATCGACTCAAGGTAACACGACAGCTCTTTTGGTTGAGTCACCGAAGAGAGAATACCAAATTCATCACCACCAAAACGGTAAAAACGGTCGCCCTCTTGCAGCAAGGCACTGATCATCCTTGCCACTTCAACCAAGACTTCGTCCCCACCTAAATGGCCATATTGGTCATTGATCTGCTTGAAATGGTCAACATCAAAGCCGATCAAACTAAATGGTACTTGTTTATCAATCATCTCGGTTAAATCGTGGCGAAACGCGCGGCGATTCAACAATTGAGTTAATGAATCATGATCCACCATAAACTGCAGCTCTTTGGTTTTTTCGTTGAGCATATAGTTAAGGCGTTGCTTCTCGCGAGTTTGCAAGTTCACCACGTGTGCCACTAAAGACGCCATGATGAGGCCGATAACCACGATCCCCATTAACACAGCACGATCCCACTTGGATAGGCTTCTTTCCAGCTTAAACTCCACTTGCCAGTCACGATTTGGCAACGACACCACTTTACTCACCACGGTGCCTTTAATGTTTGACCAGTGAGGGCTCTGGTAAAGGATAGGGTCATCTTCAGCATCAAAGCCTAAATCTGTCACTCTTACCACTAGGCTAAGTTCCGTCGCGGTTTTCGTCACCAGTTCTTCAAAGTAGACCGTACTACGAATCACCCCCACCACAACACCAAGTAAGGTTTCGCGGCGCTGGTCGAATACAGGGTGATAAACCAACAGTCCCGTTTTATCTAATGAGCGATCGTAACCATCTTGCAGTAAACGGACTTTATCGGAAACATTCGCCCGCCCAGTGCTAAAAATATCGTCCAGAATCAACTCGAAACGAACTCGAGCCGAATAAAAGCCAAGCAGTTCAATATTCTTTTCACTTCGTGGGTAAATGTCACTGGCAATGTAGATAGGTCGCCCGTCAGAAAAGACGTACCCTTCGGTCTTGGGGCCATCTTTAGGAACGGTGAAAACGATGAAATTCGGAAAGGTTTCTCTAACATGGGCAATATGCTGCTCAAGCTGCTCGGGGTAGACTTTTTGCATCCACTGCAAACCGATCAAACTCTTTGAAGATGCCACAGTGTGGCGAGCGAAGACTTCAAAGCGCTCCCAGTCTTCCGGCGCAACGGAGTAAAAGAAATTAGCGCCCGAGCCTATATAATCCAAGTCGTTTTGCACAAACTCTCGCAATGATTCAGCTTGACGCTGTGCAAGGTTGTTAAACATGGTCGTGGTATAACGCTGCTGAATTTTGGCGGCAACAAAGAGGAAAACTGCCGTCACAACTAACGTCGCAACAAACGCGATAAGCGAGGCAGAATGCCTACGCAACCATTTGGGAGAAAAGACAGAAACAGGTTGACCCACAAACAAATCCATTTAATTCAATATCACCGAATCGATCGCCAATAAACACGATAACCGTATAAACATCAAGCTTATTAATCGTACACCAGTCGGTTATGTTGTTTTTTTCAGCAATCAAGCCCTAAATTTTGCCTCAATCTCGCATTTATTGCAGCCTAGCAGCTTGAATATGCTAATATTCGTCACCATTTTTACGTCTAATACTAGGTGCAAATCGCAAATTCGCCCGTCTATGTCGTCTATCGCGAGCCAATCAATGCACCTTTAAATCAATCGAATAGAGAAAAATTAGCATGAACATTGATTTAAACCTTATTCCTCAAACGTTCGATATGCTTCACGCAGGTCTAGCGGCGTCGAGCGTTTTATTACTACTAGTGGCTGTTTCTCGTAAATCCAAAGTGATCGAGAAAGTGGTTGAGAAGCCTGTAGAAAAAATCGTTGAAGTCGAAAAACCGGTCGAAAAAATCGTCGAAGTAGAGAAAATCGTTGAAGTTGAAAAAGTGATTGAAAAAGTGATTGAAAAAGTGGTGGAAGTACAATCTAAGCTTGCCACCGCATCCACTGATTCTGCGATGCAACTGCTTTCCATCATGCAGCAAGAAGCTCGCTTGATTGACTTCCTACAAGAAGATCTCACCGCATTCTCTGATGAAGAAGTGGGCGCTGCAGCGCGTGTTATTCATAGCGGTGGCCAAAAAGTACTGAAAGAGTACGTGACGCTCGAAGCGATCCGCAACGAAGACGAAGAGAGCCGCATTGTGGTTGAAGAAGGTTTTAACCCTCAAGCGATCCGTTTAGTCGGAAACGTAACGGGTAATGCGCCATTTAACGGCACCTTAATCCACAAAGGTTGGAAGGCTTCTGCGATGTCGCTACCTAAACTGGCGGAAAACTACGACGCTTCGATCATCGCACCCGCTGAGGTTGAGCTGTAATGGAAACGATGATGACACCCGCAACTGAGCAAGTAGCAAAATTCAGCGTTGGTATCGACTTAGGTACCACGCACTGTGTTATGTCATTCATGGATACCCAGGATGAGCAAGCTCGCGTACAAGTGATGGCTATTCCACAATTGACGGCGCCTGGCACCGTTGAGTCTCGCAACCAGCTTGGTTCTTTTCTTTACCAGCCGCATGAGCATGAGATGAACCCTGCATCACGCGTGTTGCCATGGACGACAGAACCGACTGCCCTTGTCGGTGCGATCGCCCGTAATCTGGGCGGCAAAACGCCTTTGCGTTTGGTGGCCAGTGCGAAATCTTGGCTTTGCCATGGTGGCGTGAATCGCCGTGATGCGTTTTTGCCTGCAGGCAGCCCAGAAGAGATTGAAAAAGTCTCACCATTGCGCGCCACCGAGCTTTATTTAGAGCATCTAAAGCAGGCGTGGGATCACGCACAACCAAATCACCCGCTATCAGAGCAAGACGTGACCATTACGGTACCAGCGTCGTTTGATCCTGCGGCGCGCGATCTGACTGCAGAAGCAGCGCGCAATGTGGGTTTTGTCCATCTTACCTTGTTGGAAGAGCCTCAAGCGGCACTTTATAACTGGATCGACAACAGCAATGACAAATGGCGCGATGAAGTCACCGTTGGTGATATCGTGCTGGTGGTGGACATCGGCGGTGGTACCACTGACCTTTCTTTGGTGGAAGTGACCGAAGAAGAAGGTAATCTGACCCTCAAACGTATCGCTGTCGGAGAACACATTCTGCTGGGCGGTGACAACATGGATCTTGCCCTCGCCTACAGCTTGAAGATGAAACTGGCTCAGGAAGGCAAAGAACTGCAACCTTGGCAAGTACAAGCCATGACGCACGCTTGTCGTGACGCGAAAGAAGCGCTGCTCAATGATGCCGAACTGCAATCGGTACCGATTGTCGTGCCAAGCCGCGGTTCTAAGTTGCTCGGCGCAACACTGAAAACCGAGCTGACGCAGCAAGAAGTGCAGCAAATGCTCGTCGATGGCTTCTTCCCTAAAGTCGCTATCACCGAACACCCAGTACAACGTAACCGCGGTGCACTAACCCAGATGGGCCTACCTTATGCACAAGACGCAGGCATCACTCGCCACATTGCGGCTTTCTTGTCGAAGCAAGCCAATGCCAACGGTGAAGCGGTACCTGCACAAGATTACAACCCGTTTGTTGGCGGAATGCCGGGCATGGCTCAACAAGCCACTGTCGATTTCATCAAACCGACCGCGATTTTGTTCAATGGTGGTGTGCTGAAATCATCGCTATTAGCAGAACGTTTGGAAGAGACCATCAACGAATGGTTGCTTGACGCTGATGCAGAGATGGCAAAACGACTCACCGGCGTCGATTTGGATCTCGCGGTGGCGAGCGGCGCGGCTTACTATGGCGCCGTGCGTCGTGGTCAAGGTGTACGTATCCGCGGTGGTATTGCTTCAAGCTATTATGTCGGTATCGAGAGCGCGATGCCTGCCATTCCAGGTATGGCTCCTCCAATGGAAGCACTGTGTGTGGCTCCGTTTGGCATGGAAGAAGGCACCAGTGTCGACGTACCAAGCCAGCAGTTTGGTTTGATCATCGGCCAACCAGTGAACTTCCAATTCTTTGGCTCAACGGTTCGTCGCGACGATCTTGCAGGAACACATTTGGACCATTGGGGCCAAGATGAGCTTGAAGAGTTACCAGAAATTCAAGTAACGTTACCGGTTTCCGAAGGTCGCCGTGAAGGCGAAGTGGTGCCGGTGACATTAGCCTCACGCGTGACTGAACTTGGCACGCTGTATTTAGAAGCGATTGCGGCGGACAATGGTCAAAAATGGCACGTGGAATTTGACGTGCGTGACGATGCCTCTCTGGCAGAATAATCGAACAAAACAAGCGGCATCCGAAGGGTGCCGTTTTTAAATCAATCAAGGGTTTGTCATGGCATCTCCTCGCTATCTTGTCGGCATTGACTTAGGCACCACGAACACGGTGGTCGCGTTTTGCGAACTGACCGAGAACTTACAACAATCCAACGTCTCCCTTTTCGATATTGACCAGCTTATCGGCCCCGGTGAAGTGGTTCGTAAACCGCTGCTTCCCTCTTTTCGCTACCACCCTGCCAACGGGCAAATCGCGCCTGCCGATCTCACCTTACCGTGGGAAAACCAAAATGTGGCTGGCGACATTGCTAATGTGATCATTGGTGAATGGGCACGCGAACTGGGCGCGAAGGTGGAAGGGCGTCAGGTTTCAAGCGCTAAGAGCTGGCTTTCTCATCAAGCGGTTGATCGCCATTCAGAAATACTGCCTTGGGCCGGGGTCAGCGATGTTGAGAAAGTCTCCCCTGTTATTGCCAGTGCCAGTTACCTTAATCACATTCGCCAGGCATGGAATCATCGCCACCCGGGCAATCTGCTTGAAGACCAAGAGGTGGTGGTCACCGTACCGGCATCATTTGATGAAACCGCACGTAAGCTGACCCTCGAAGCCGCTCAACTGGCAGGCTTAAGCCAAGTGCTTCTGCTCGAAGAGCCTCAAGCGGTTTGCTACGACTGGTATGCTCGCCACCAGCACAGTGCCGCAGAGTTATTAAAAGAAATCCCGCTGATTTTAGTGTGCGATGTCGGCGGCGGCACCACCGACTTAAGCTTGATTGAAGCAAAATTTAACCAAGATGCACTCGCCTTGGATCGCATCGGGGTTGGTGAACACCTCATGCTCGGCGGCGATAACCTAGATTTGGCCCTCGCGCATTTAGCAGAGCAGCGCTTTAATCAAAGCAAAAAACTCAATGCTGCCAGCCTCACCAAACTGATTCAACAAACACGCAAAGCCAAAGAGCAACTCCTCTCGAGTAAGGCACCGGAAGAAGTGAAGATCACCATGCTGGGCAGCGGTTCCAAACTGCTTGGCGGCACCAAGAGCATCGCTTTGAACAAACAGGAAGTTCATCAAATCGCCCTCGACGGCTTCTTCCCGCTTTCTGATTTTACTCAAACGCCGGATAAACGCCGCAGCGCCGTGGTCGAATTTGGTTTGCCTTATGTTGCCGATCCTGCAGTGAGCAAACACGTGGCCGAGTTTTTATCTCAACACCAACAAGTCTCTCATGCTGCGTTAGGAGAGTCAAAGGGTGAGCAACCTGCCATTCCGGTAGGTCTGTTGTTGAACGGCGGCGTGTTTAACAGTGACCTCGTCACGGCGCGGATGACCGAGTTGCTCGGTCGCTGGCGTGGTGCACCGGTTACCGTCCTTGATAACCCGCATCCCGATTGGTCGGTGGCATTAGGGGCCGTCGCATTTGCCAAAGCCCGCCGCGGTGCGCAACTAAAAATCGGCGGCGGTTCTGCTCGGTCTTATTTTTTGCATCTGCAAGAAAAAAACAAAATGGGCAAAGCACTCTGTTTGCTTGCAAAAGGCACCGAAGAAGGACAAGAAATTCGTCTCACTGGACGACGCTTCTCGCTCACCCTTGGTGAACCTGTACGCTTTAACCTGCTGACTTCAACGCACGATGCCTTATCGCACCATGTGGCGATTCAAAACGGCGTCATGGCGGACATCGACCCTGATATCTTCACCCCACTTCCCCCGTATATCGTTACATTGCAGGGGGAAGGCGCAGAATTAGAAGCAAACCAGAAAGAGCGTGTGGAAGTTCAACTCGCCTGTCAATTGACCGAAGTCGGCACCCTGAAGATGGAGTGTGTCAGTGTCGAAGAAGAGGACAAACGTTGGGCACTGGAGTTTGAAGTTCGCAACAAAAAAGCGGAAGAACAAGAACACGCCACACTTCACCCACGATTGAATGAGTGCAAAGAACTCATTACTCGCCTCTATAGTGGCAACAAGAAAAGTGGCGAAGGCAATGAGATCAAAGTGTTAGCCAAAGAGCTTGAACGCAAACTTGGCAAGCGAGATGAATGGGACTTCACCACCCTACGCCACTTGTTTGATGCCTTTGCACAAGGCCGAAAACGTCGTCGCCGCTCTGAACAACACGAAAAGAACTGGCTGCGCTTAGCGGGCTTTTCTCTTCGCCCGGGTTTTGGTGATGCAACCGATTCTTGGCGTATCGAGCAGGTGTGGGGTCTCTACCAACAAGGAATCCAGTTCCAAAATCATCAAGGTTGGACCGATTGGTGGGTATTCTGGCGCCGTATTGCTGGTGGTTTGAACCAAGAGCAACAAGAAACGCTGCTTGCCGAC
Organism: Vibrio vulnificus NBRC 15645 = ATCC 27562; assembly: GCF_002224265.1. Taxonomy (NCBI): domain Bacteria; kingdom Pseudomonadati; phylum Pseudomonadota; class Gammaproteobacteria; order Vibrionales; family Vibrionaceae; genus Vibrio; species Vibrio vulnificus. Next base: position 2,830,798 of record NZ_CP012881.1, on the reverse strand, counting down.
ATTGCCAAGTACTTGCACCCTGGCGCGATGAAAAACCCACAAACAGCAAAAGCCGCTCAAGATATGGGCTACGAAGCCATGGTTCGACTGGCCGCGTCTCTAGAGCATCTTGAAGTGGAAGACAAAGTTTTGCTAACCAGTTGGTTTTTGAGCAAAGCACTGAATCAAAACCAATTTGAACAAGCACACTGGTGGGCAATTGGCCGCTTAGCCTCTCGTACACCGCTCTACGCAAGCCAACATCGTGTCATTCCACGTGAGCAAGCGGAACAATGGTTACCGAAACTATTGGATCAAAACTGGCAAAAAGAACCGATGATCGCCTTCGCTGCGGTGATGATTTGTCGTAAAACAGGTGATCGTCTCTTTGATATCTCTGAAGATTTCCGCCAACAAGTGCTCACCAAACTGAAACAGAGCCGAGTGCCGGACGCGTGGATAAGCTTGGTCGAAGAGGTCAAAGAGCTTTCTGAAAGCGAGTCTAAACGCGTGTTTGGCGATGCACTCCCTAGCGGGTTGCGTCTAGTGACTCAGTAAACCAGCATTATTGAACCGCCCAATCAGCCAGCATCATGCTGGCTGATTGGGGATCACAACCATCTATTATTACCAACACATTTCTGAACGTTTATCTCCACCAAGCCAAGAGATCCAACGCCGCTTAGAGTTTAAAATGAAGTACTCGTCTGGCGAAGCGCCTTCTACGATATACCCATCTATCCCTTGTTCACTTGAACTCAACTCGTTTGACGAGACAGAAAAACGCCAGTTCGTACTGCTAATTCGTTCTCCTGCGAGTAGTGCATCATTGAGGCGCTGACTCATCACAATAACAAACATTCCCGATACTGTATTAACGCTAAATCCCGCATCTGCCATCGCCCCTGCAACAACAGGTATTTCATATGAGCAATGTCGACCAAGCTCATCAAAACGTGTATATCGTCCCTCTCCTACTCGTCCTCTCAACCAAAAGAACTGCCCCTCAGTCATCTTTTCAACCGATAAAATACCCTTTGCCCCTGACGGAAAATCATGAGGCATACTGATCTCACCCCATGCTGTAGAGCAGAATAGCGACAGGAGCACCAAACGAAATCTCATCATACAGCCTCCTTGATTACGTTATTGGATACACTTTCTAGCGCTAGCCAATACAGAAGCAGTAAAGGACCGAAAAGAGGAACAATGAACAACAAACACCACCAACCAGAACGCTGAATATCATGTAAGCGTCTTACTATCAACGCGACCAAAGGCATTAGGCTCGCGACACCATACCATGCATCAAAATAGCTTTGTGTCATCACATCAATCACGATAAAGATAAGCGTAAAGACTAAGTGGTATAGCATAAACATCCAAAACTCCGTTCGGTTTGAACAACCTGAAAAATCAGAACAGTTTCGCCAAGCCAGAAGGTAATACTCCATAAACTCTCTCCATAAATAATATGTCGAGGGCATCTTGACGTCGCAGCCAGAGAAAAACGTCCTAAATCCGGTTTTAGGACGTGCTCGAAACGGTATTTGTCCGGTTTAAGCTTTCTCGTATAGAGTCAAACCGTTATCCTTGCTTCAAATGGACTATCATTTCTTTAACCTAAATGGACTTATATGCTCGCCATTCCTATTCCTTTCGTCGTATCTCTAATGCTTGCTACCTTGGCCGTGACTTTGCACGTCAGGTATTCAGAGCAAGCCCCAAAAGCCATGAGGTTCATATTGTTATGCGCATTGACAACCGGGGTTGTAGGCTTACGTTGGACTTATAACCTGCCTATCATCGCTATCTTACAACCCATCTTGGCATCCTTTATTCCTATCGTGGCGTGGATTACATTTGCTCACCCTAACGAACAAACCATTCAACGGATTGCTAAGCATTTTTTGGCACCATTGCTCGTTGCCCTATGTGCGACGACCCGATCATTTTGGGCTCTGCCACTCGATGAACTCCTGACTGGTATCTACCTATTTTATGGTATGGCTCTAATACGGCATTCAACAAGGGAAGCGTCTTTTAATCATATTTCGTTTGGTTGCTGGGAAAACGCGAAAAGAGCGGCAAACATTGCAGGCTGGATGCTGATGTTTTCGGCATTAATTGATGGCGCTATGTCCTTAGATTTTGCAGTGAATCAAGGAAAACTTGCTCCCTATATACTGAGTGTGGGGCATCTTGTGTTGTTACCCATTTTATCTCTGACGGTTGTGACCGTCGCAATGAGTAGTGCGCCTATCGAAGAAACGTCTTCTCAAAAACAGAGCTCTGAAAAGGGTTCTACCATCGCGGATAAAGAACCCTCATTACCCATAATCACTCGTGATCACGCAAAGGAAATTGTCTCAGCATTAGAGCTATTAATGAACGAAAAAAGCGCCTATCTAGATCCAGAATTGACGCTTTCAAAACTCTCTCGTAAGTTGTGTATTCCAGCAAAACACATTTCCATCGCGGTCAACATGCTCCTCGATAAAAACATCTCAAAGCTTATCAACGAATACCGTATCGAACATGCAAAATGTGCGTTACAACAAAGCGATCAGACGGTCACCCAGATCATGATGAACTCGGGATTTCAGACTAAATCCAATTTCAACCGAGAATTTTCACGTGTTACAGGTATGACACCCAGCCAGTTTAGGCGACTAAACCAGTTGGCAACTTAGCATCGCCCTTTTTTCGCCTGTCCAGGAGGACAAAATGATTGGCTTTCCTCGCGGCTGGAACTCTTGTTCTTCAGTTTCACTTCCACATCTTTGTACTCCCCTTCAACACTGGTCAATTGGCAGCCAGATAAAAATACGCATAGACCTAGCGCAATCCATGTCTTTTTCATAGTTTTATAACCTCATGTTTTGTCGCAGACTTTACTGACTCTTGCTTTTAAAATGTCATTCGTTAGTCAACATATCGTTTGGCTTTGTTAGTCCTCGGTAAAAGCGCATAGAAAGGGAGATTGAGATTGTGAATCTAGAAAAATTTGACGACATCTATCAAAGAGCCGCTGAGCGCAAAGGTGGCGAAGCAAAGCTTGAAGCCCTTTTGTCCAAACCACTCACCCAAGCGCAAATTGCCGCCATTCCGGATGATCGTTGGCTCTCTGCCTTCAGTATGAAGATTTTCCAAAGTGGCATTTCTTGGAAAGTCGTGCGAAACAAGTGGCCAAATTTCGAAGAAGTCTTCTTTGGTTTTAAAGTGGCACCTTTGTTGATGCTTTCTGATGAACAGTGGGATCTGAAAGCGGCGGATACGCGTATTATTCGCCATCACGCTAAGGTCAAATCCATTCAAGCGAATGCGCAAATGATGCACGAAGTGGGGTTGCAATACGGCTCATTTGGCCAAATGGTGGCGAACTGGCCGAAAGAAGAAATAACGGGACTATGGGCGTTTTTGAAAAAGCACGGCAGTCGACTCGGTGGTAACACCGGCCCTTACAGCCTACGTCAGCTTGGCGTCGATACCTTTATTTTATCTGGGGATGTAGAGGCGTACTTGCGCAGCTATAAAATCATTGAAGGCGGTAAAGAAACTAAGCGCTCGTTAGAAGCCGCAACGCTGGCCTTTACTCATTGGCAACAGCAAAGTGGACGCAGCCTCACGGAAATTAGCCAAGTGATCGCTTTTAGCACGGGAGATAATCGCGTACAAAGTGCGATTGAAGAATAAATTATTAGGCGGGCACGTCAGCCTGATAAATCATTTCAAGGCAATCTTGCTTGTCGTTACTAAGGTTGGGGAACACCATCCACGACCTTAGTCTCCTTGCAGGTTGAAAGCCGGCCTTTTCTAACACACGCAGACTCGCCGTGTGCTCAATATGAGCATAGCTCCAGACCTTGTGGTATCCGCTTGCTTGTAATGCGTTCGCCATGGCTCGACACATTTCTGTCGCGTACCCCTGACCGCTGTATGTACGGTTGAGGCCAAAGTGGATCTCTATTGCCGTTCCTTCCCGCTTAAGCACCATAATACCGATGGGTTGCTGGCTGGCTTTCAACACCACGCTCAGCACTCGCGTATCGGCCTGCGCGTCATACCTAAATGATCGCCAAAGTTCGATGCTTCTTAAGGTGACTTCGGGATTCGGGTGCGCGGCTCTGCCCAAGAACTTAGACGCCGCTACATCGGAAAAATACCCTTGATACAAAGGCCAGGCATCGCTTATCTCAGGCCAACGGATACTGAGGCGATCACTTTCAACTTCCACTGTTTATTTAAACTCCTTAAGTAACACCATATCAGGCGCTTGTGACAGAAAACGGCTAACAACATAGTCACCATTGGCGTTTTTGGCCTGATACATGTCTTCGTCGGCCAACTTCACCAGCTCCAATATTGAACTGCTCTGATCAGGATAACAACTGATACCAATACTCGGCGTTACTTGCAAGTGGTGGCCATGAAAGAGAATTGGCGCACTCATTTGTTCAGCAAACTGCTCCGCTTTACTTATCACCCCGTCATAGCTCTTCAACAAATCGAGACAGACGACAAACTCATCTCCCCCTAGCCGGCCCAAGATGTCCGAATGCCTAAAACAATCAACCATTCGCTCTGCTACGCGACACAGTATTTCATCGCCAGCATCATGTCCGTAAGTGTCGTTAATTTCCTTAAACTTGTTGAGATCAATAAACAACAGTGCCATTTTCAGCCCACTTCGGTTGGCTTTGATGGCAGCGTCTTCTAACGCGGTCATAAATGCCCGTCGGTTCTTCAAACCCGTTAAGGGGTCACGCTCAGAAAGATAAACCAACTGTTCTTTTTGCGCTCTTAACTCGGTCGTTTGGCGCAGCACTTCCAACTCGAGTTGTTCTCTGGTCACGGTGATCTGCCTGAGTGAGGTTTTCATCGAATTAAAGCGATCGGCAACCAGCACAAACTCTTCATCTATCCCTTTGCTACTGATACGGCTTTCTAAATCACCGTGACTTAGCTGGTTGAATCCCGACTGCAATACTGAACAACCTTTTTTAAAACGCTTCAAGATCAGGAAAGTCACAACACTGACCAACAGAGTAAAACACACCAGTGAGATGCCACTTTTAACGATGACATTGGTTAACTGCCCAAGCCGTTTTTCCAACACATTTCTTTGTAGAAACGAGAGTTCTTCGTCCATTGACAGCACAATCATGTTATATCGTGAGTGCAAAAGCTCTTTTGCCGCATAATTGGCGTTGCCGAGTGAGCGCTCGTGAATCAGCAAGTCTTGAAAGGTTATGCACATTCGCTCCAAGTTGCTCATAGTGCGGTGAAATCCAGATGTTTGTTGAATGTGTTCTGATAACTTTTGTTGTGCCACAAACAATTGCTCGTAGCTTTCCTCGTCTTGGTACTGAAGAAACAAAGAGAGCTGATTTCTCAATTGTTCGAGGTTTGACTGAGTAAGGTTGATCACCGCCATCTCTTGCCTGATGCTATTTTGTTCTTCATAGACGTTAAACAAAGAGTGCGCGACAACCCCAACCACCAGCAAGGTGGAGAAAAAGAGCAGCGTCAGTTTTTGCGTTAATGAACTCATCCTTGCCACCCTTTAGCGCTGTATCGCACGCGATAACTGCGTTCGATCGATGAGTTTTCGGTAGTCGGGCATCTCACCCGCCACCAATCCATTTTCCAGCGCCCAACGAGCTTGGATCTGTAAGTTTGAAAGCAAGCTGTTACTCAACACCAAGCGAAATGTGTAGTCATCCCAAGTCCAAGACAACTGCCCAATCGGAATATCCAAATAACGCGCAACAATCTTCTGCGTCTCTATGGGATGCTCATGCATCCACTCTAGCGCTCGATCTAAAGCCACCAACACTTGCTTGTTCTCTTGAGGTGCGGATTCCAACGTGGACTTTAATGCCATAAGGTTAAAAGAAAGATGGTAGATACCACGAATACTCAAATCGTGAATCTGGTGGGACTCTTCATTTTGTAGCTGGTAGCCGTAGGGCTCCCAAATAGAGATCGCGTCTACTTGATGATCCAGTAACGCAATACTCATTTCGTTGGGGGGAAGGTAATGCTTTTCTATGAAAATGTCTGGCGTGACGCTCGATTTGATCAACGCATCAAGATAATACTCACTGGAACTGGCTTTTATAACGCCGACCTTCTTACCATCGAGTTGACGAATTTGTTCGATGCCATTTTCTTTGAGAGTGAGTAACTTTAAATCATTGTCTGACTCCACAAAGCTCGCCAAAACAGCAAAATCATTTCGATCAAAGCTGGAAAACATGACTACCGATTCTGATGCCGTTGCATACTGAACCTCGCCATTAAACATCAGCTGGGCACATTTAACCCCACCATAACAAGGTAATATATCAACGCGTAGGGCTTCGGAATCAAGATAACCAAGCTCTTTGGCAATGATAAACGGGGCAGAAAGTGGCGTTTGAGACACCGCGATGGTGATCACTGAATCAGAGTCATAAAGAGGCTTTTGACTGCCCAGCCAAACAGCAGCCCCTACCGTTACTAACAGTAGTGTGACAAACAAACTTGCTCGGAACCGAACCAACATACTCGCCAACCAAATGAAATCAGACTCATATAATCATAGTCTGAATTTCACATAATACTAAATGGTTATTTTTTGTGCCTAAATGCATTTTTTAGTCACTTAATCATCAATTAAAACTGCAAAAGAAAAGCTTTGATTCACGTTCTAAAAATGTTGTTGATTCAAGTGTGGTTTTTCTCAGATATGAAACGTGATGTTGATTAATCTGGTCTTACACTCCTATTTCGATACTTTTTTAGGACGACTTATGGCCAAAGCGAAAGGCTTTACTCTCATCGAACTGGTGGTGACGCTGGTTATCATTGGTATTATTGCGGTTACCGCAGCAGCGCGATTTCTGGATATTCAGACGGACGCTCGTATTGCGGTGCTCCAAGGTGCGAGAACGGCACTAGAAACGGCCAATACGCAAGTCTATACCAAAGCCATTTTGCAAAACCAAGAGTCCATCAATGCGCAGTTGGCTCCGAATATCGATCTCGATGGGGATGGTCATCCCGATCTCATTGGCTATTTTGGCCTGATCAAATACGTGATTCCCGCACAAGATCTTGCAGGGCTCGACCCCAAACTCACAATCAATAAATGGTATGGTGTGGATAATCCAGCCGAACCCTATTTTTTAATTGGGTTTGCAAACAAGCCTGTGGGCCCTACGCATCGTTGCTACGTTGAAGTGTTTTACCCCGCCAGTGCGGGAGGTGATGTCACCTATCAATTGCAAACTGCGCACTGTTAAACCGCAAAAAGAATCGAAAAGAAAACACCCCAAAAGGCTCGGTGCCGTTTGGGGTGTTTTTGCTGAAAAGTGTTATTGAATGCTCAACTGAGAAAGCCGATACCAACCAGAGGCTTGCTTGCCATCATTAGCCAAGTTCAGCGGTAGCTCACCATGACTATCAATCAAAGCCACTTCAACGGCATAATCTCCACGTTCGAGATCATCAGGCAACGTTAAACTGGTTCTTGTCGCATGCTCTCCGGGTAACCATGTATTCACGTCATACTTAGATATCGCTGAAAACACGGTTTCTCCTTCACTGTTACGCAGACGATACGCCAAGTTACGGTGAACATAGGGAGGCGCCACGCCGTCGTTACTGAACAAGGTTTCAATAACCCAAGTGCTGCCCGCACTGAGCCACTGCTGGTGAGATAAACTTTTGATTCTCAATCGGTAGCCTAATTTGCTCAACGCGTTATCCAGCAGTGGGCGATACGCCTCTGGGATCGGTTTCGATTTGAGATTAAGCGAAGAAGCATGGTGTGCAATGGCCCAATCTAAGCTTGCCTGGACTTCCTCTAATGTGTATGCCTGAGCACTTCGCCATTCCTGCATGGTACCGCAGGTTTCTAAGCTTATAGGCCCGTGTTGCCACGCCTCTTTAAACTGGCTGTCTTTTTGTTCGGCTTGCTGCAAACGATATGGATAGTCATCTTTCATATGACTCCAAGTCGTCGAGAAATGATGCCAATCTCCCCAACAATCGGCGCGCCACCCAGCCCCTTTACTCACTGCATAATTTAGGCTGTTCTCGCCGCTGATGAGCATGACTTTGGGGGTATTGGGAAATGCTTGAAAGTGCAAATCCACAATATGATTGAGCGTTGCATCACTGTAACGCTGATGCAGTGGTGCTAGGTTAGCAAAATTGCTGTTGTGCCACTCACCCCAAGAGCCAACCATACCAATATCAACGTGGCTGAGGTTAGGATTGCCATCGTAACGTTTGCCAAACGCGTTCAACAGCTTCGCCATGTAACTCATGTATACGCTGTCTTCTAGGCTCGGAACGAAAGTAGAGCCATCTTCACTCCAATCGCCCGCGATCCCTTTATTGATCAACCAGCTTGGGATTTTACTGCCAGTATAAGGCTCATCGGCGGTCATAAAACGTATCGCAATCATCTTCGCAGGCGATTCCTGGCGATTTTCCGCCAAAATTCGATCGAGCTTATCAAAAGCATATTGCCCTTCAACAGGCTCTAACTCATTCCAATAAAAACGATAGTAATCAATACCCGCTTCTGGATATTGTGCCGTGCTCAGAGTCGCGCCCCAATTGTTATGAAACGTTTCGACCCCCATTCCGGGATTGCTGATTGGCCCTGATAATTCCGTTGGATAAACCGTCACGATCCCCTCGTCAACGGGATCTGCACTCTCAACAACGGAGTTCTCTGGTTTGTTTGCTCCGTTTTCCGCTTGGCCTTTTTTGGCATAGCAAGCGGTGACGGGCATGCTAATAAGCGAAGCCAATAAGAGCTGTTGGTAAAATCGACGTTTCATTCCGTACCTTTTCGTGTTGAGTATGAACTCGCTGACAACACTAGTGAATCAGACCTTTAAACCAGTCCCATATTCCTAGCGAGTAGTCTTTGAAGATATCAATCCCTAACGCTGACTTAAGCAGGTATAAAGCCAAGGCGGATAAGCCAAGCAAGGTCAACAATGCGATGACAACAAACGTCACCGTAAAAAAGTTGACCAATTTCGACTCTTCCGCTCGAACTTGTCCACGGCGGTCACGACCGCAGAGGAGAACCAAATAGTAGCGCTTGCCAAACCAGGGCAAACTCTTACGAACATCAATCGAATGCCGAGCCACTAGGCCCATGGATTGCACCGCTTGTTCAATGTCGCGCTTCTGTTGCTCAGTTAAGCTCTCTGCCGTTTGCTTGTCCAGCGCATGGTAAAATTGTGCCACTGCCTTGTTGGCTTTTTTTGCATCCACGTTTATTTCTCCAACGCCTTCTGATAAACCGCAATGGTTTGATCCGCGATTTTATGCCAGTCGTATTTGGCCAAATAATCATGGTAATCCACGCTTTCAGCTTGCTCTGCTTGTTTTAATTTTTTCCCCAGCACCACCACATCCCCCACTGGAAAATAGTTTTCTTGCGGCAACGCAACTTCAGCATTGGCGGGGATATCACTCACAACGGCTGGCAGCGAGTAAGACATGGCTTCAAGTAAGGCGATAGGCAACCCTTCATGATAAGACGGCATCACAAAGGCGCGCGCCTGAGAAAAGACGGCTTTTAGCTCATCACCATTTAAAAAACCGGTCATATAGACGTTTGGTGTGTTGCGTGCTTTTTCTTTTAGTTCGGCGCTGTACTTCGTTTCATGATCGGTATCTCCCACCAATACCAAAGGCAGAGCGGAACCAGACTGCGCATAGGCATCAATCAGATCATGGAACCCTTTTTCTTCAACAAAGCGCCCTACCGCAACAAAATACTCTTTCACCAGTAAGCCATGCTTGGTCATCACGTCTTGTATTTGCTGCTCATCAAGTTGTTCAGATGCTTCCACACCGTTATAAATCAGGTGGGCATCGTAACGATGGTATTTCTGCTGAATTAAGTCGTTAATCACATCCGAGATCACGATCACTTCATTTGACCAACGCACCGCGAGCTTTTCGCCAAGCATCAGAATTTTCTTCGCAAAACCACCCCATTTTTGGCGATCATAGTCAGGCCCATGGTGAGTAAAAACGACTTTCTTACCCAGTAAACGCAGCAGTGGCACCACTAAACCCGGACCAATGGCGTGAACATGCACCACTTGCGAGCGGTCCACCCAGGTCGATAGTGCCGCTAAGATAGAATGGATGACGGCTTCCAACGATTTTTTCTTTGGTGCCCACACCGATTTCGTCTCCACCCCTTGATACTGGGAATGTCGATAATCGACATAAGGAGAGCGCGCCAGTACGCAGACTTGAGAATCGGATTGTTCGACAACTTGAGGATATAAATGCTGACAATGTGTTTCGACACCACCTAAAACATTGGGAATACCACGCGTACCCAATACGGTAATTTTTAATGTCATGCTTCTCACTTATTGATTAGATTTCGGTAAAGACTCATTAAGCTTTGTTGATGACGGGTCAACGAGTAACGCTGTTCTAATCGTCGACGCGCATTGTGGCCTAATTGAGCCGCCTTCTCTGGATGTTGGGCAAAAGTGTCCATTACCTCAGCCAAAGAAGTAGAGTTCCCTGCAACAAATAGATGCCCTTCGGTTCCCTCTCTTACCTGCTCTGGAATCCCTCCAATATTGGCTCCAATCACGGGTTTTCCATACGCCATCGCCTCAAGAACGGACATTGAACAGTTCTCGTAGCACTCTGACGGCACCACGATCGCACTGGCTTTTTTAATCAGTTGATGCAATGCATCGCCAGATTGAAAGCCCAGAAATTCGATCATGCTGTATTGCTGTTTTAACGTGTCATGCAGTGGGCCATCCCCCACCACTTTGAGCGGCAGCAAGCGTTGTGACTGTTGATAAGCAGCCGCCAGCGTTGCTATGCCTTTTTCCTGACTTAATCGTCCTAGATAGAGAAAATAACCGTCATCACTGACGTCGCTGCAATCGACGTTTTCATCGATGCCATTGACAATCACTTCAATGTGGTTTTCTGGTAACTTGCGGCGCAAGATGCTCGCAAGAAATTCGCTCGGAGAAATAATCACGTCAAGCGCGCGATAATTTCCCGCTAAAGATTGATAGGTTGCTTCGAGTGAGAGCAACACACTTTTAAATAAGGATCCTTGTTGGCAACGGTAACGTGTCGCGTTCCAAACACTGCCATCTAGGCACGCTTCGCAAGTTTTACCTTGGCGATACATGGTGTAACTCGGGCATGCAATTTTCGTATCGTGCGCCGTGAGTACCGTTTTGCAACCCGCAGATTTTGCCACTTTAATCAGCGAGGGTGTCAACTGATGGTAAATATTATGAAAATGTACGACTTGTGGTTTTTCTTGCTCAATCAGTGTTTTTAGCTTGGCACACGCATCACTGTTGTGAATAAACGCCCAAGCGGTCTTCAAACTACTGCTGATCCCATGCCCTTGGTGGTAGTCGACGTTGTCGACAAAAAAGTCACTGTATGAGGAAGTGAGGTTTTTCTCATGCTTCATGGCGAAATCGATGATCTCGAAACCCGCCGAATGAAGCAGCTCACGCTCTTGAAAAAACACCGTCTCAGCACCGCCTTTCAAAAAGAAGAACTTGTTAACCAACAATATTTTCATGCCTGCTCTCCTTTCGTTACGGTATTTTGCGGTGCTTGATGTGGATCGTTGTGAGAGGAAAACAACCCTCGAACCAACCCCGCCGAAAAGACAGTTAGGTTGATCACGCTTTGCGCCGCATCGCGCAAAGAACGATTTTTGACCGTTTTAAGCAGAAAAAAAGCGCCAAGTGGCATGAGCGCCGCCACAATGACCACAGGCTTCAACGAACACAGTGATACCAGCAGTAAGCCGAGATAGAGAGTGAATATCGCTTCGTTTTTAACGGTATGCAGGGCATCACGGAAATGCGCTTTCCCCCAAGCGCTTCTCAACAGCTCACCCGGCGCAAACAAATACTGGCTACGCCAGCGATATTTGAGCAATTGCCAAGTGGAGAGATCATAAGAAGTGTGGTGAAAATAAGGCTGCGCTAAGCGATGCAGCTTATAGCCTGCATGCTTCAAACGCATGCCCAACTCGGCTTCTTCATACGCGTGTAAGTTACGGTTAGTGAGATAACCGATCTCATCAATGGCACTTTTACGATAAAGGCCACCTCCACCAAGATGCGTACAATCCCCCAGAGGGTAGATTTTGTGTAGGCGCTGCTTGCGTGATTTGAATTCGTAGCTAACGGCATCATCCATCTCAACCATACCAGCCACACCAGCATAACTAGGATGAGAGCGCAAAAAATCAACACCCGCTTCAATAAAGCCCGGAGCCAGTTCCATATCACCATCCATCAAGAGCAGAAATTGACCTTTGGCATGGAGATAACCCAGTTGATGGCCCACACCACAACAACGCTCATTTTCATTCACTAGGCTGACAACGGTTGCGCCATTGGCTAACGCGATAGAGGGTGTTTCATCGGTAGAAAGGCTGTCCGCCACCAGAATCTCGTGAGGAAAAGCAGCAAGATTTTGGCGAATACTGTCGATCGTGTTCGCGATACCTTGCTGTTCATTGTAGGTTTTAATAATGACACTGATTAATGGCTTAATGGTCATATCTCACTCTTTTTATTGATCATTCTGTGTCATCTAGCTGCGTATTACGCTTCACGACCCATCGCAAACTCACAATGGGTTACTTGCTGCCTTACCGATTGGCGAATCACCACCACTGCGCCTAGCGCGAAGTAGAATAGAAACTGCAACATAGGGACTAACATTAAAATTTGGCTATAAGGCAGGCTGAGCAGCACAGCGATAATGAACGCGATAAACGCCGGTTGCGATGCTAGCAATCGTCGGTCTTCATCGTTGATTGATTCGATATCGAGTTGCGGTGTTGGCAAGGCAACCCATACGATGGTGCCCACGACCGCAACAAACAGCAGTAAACCAGCTAGCCCGAGCTCCCAAAGCATCATGCTTAGCGAGGTGGAATCCAGCAGAACATTGAACACCTGATTCAAAAAGCCCGGCGCAACTGAGCTGCCGTGGTTGGTGGCATTGAGGCCGTAACCAAACCATTGGCTTGGCCAGCCATACAAATCGCTGTTTTCTTGCCAAAAGAACAAGGTGGTCATTCGCCCCAACTCACCAGAAGGCATGATGTAATGAGGATCAAACGCGTAGGAGAGAGAGTCGATGAACACCATCAACGCACCTTTGCTTGGGTCACCACCAAATGCCGACGCATAAGAGGCTGCCAACACCAATACCGCAATCGTGATCAGAGCCAACATCCCGAAGAGGATGATCAACACCATTTTTAGCCCGTATCGGCGCATGCCTTTCAAATAGCTGGGAGCAAACCACGTAAAAGCCAAAAGCAGAGGCGAAATAAGAATGACAAACTTAATTTCGCCCAATACGCAAACTGCAAACGCGGCAATGATGTGTAACAGCGCGCTGCGCTTTGTCGCGACACTATGTTTGTATTCAGACAATTTGAGCAACATGATGAGCAGACAAAACAGCCCCAGAGCAGCGGTGTTTCCGCCCCCTAGTGGATCACCACCAAACGTGCCCACCACAGAGTCCCACTTTTCGTACTCTCCCATCACGGCAACGCGTTTTGGCACCATGACCAAAACCTGATAAGCAATCACCGGAAACTGCAGATAGAAAATCCAGTACAGCGTTTGAGTCACACGATAGATCTGTGATTCGCGGCAAAAGCCAAGTAATAAGCACAGTGTTATCAGCGCCAGCGCCAACTCATTTTTAAAGCCAACAATGGTGACGGTCACGCCGTTTTGTAACACGGTCGAAAGCAGTGCCAAGACAAACAGAGCCACAAGGCCGAACAAGATGAGCTGCTCTTGTGTATCAAGCGAAAACTGGCTGAAACGTGTTTGCATCATCAATAAAATGACCATCACACAAGCCAAAATAAATGGCAGCCACAGCACCGAACCGATGCCCGTGAAATACTGTACTAAACCGCACACCACTAGGGTTATCCAGGCGAGCCCTTGTAAGTAAAAGCCATTATTGAGCGTCACGCAGCACCTCGCTATCACTCATACTACGCGCTCGCTTGTTCACCGTGAGATAAATAAAGCCGTAACGCAAGGCTGATAAAGCGGCAAAGGCGATAATCGACGCTTCATAACTGGCCGACCAATACGGCATGAGGACGAACGCCACCATCACCACGGCAAACTGCTCACACTGAATTCGGAAAAAATACCTCGGAGAACCAAACACCAGCTCCACTACGGTCAACGGACAAATCGCCAGAGCAGTGAACAGATACGGCAACATGTATTGTGAGGTAGGAACGGAGTCCAACCACTCTTGGCTGACCCATTGCTGTGCGGTGGCAAACTGCATCACCAACGGATAAAACAGGTAAACCCCAGCGGTTGCCGCAATCCCCATCATAAGCAGCAGTTGTCTTACCTTGAGAAACTCTGGGTAATTAAAGCGTTGGTGGCGAAAATCCACCGACCACTTTGAGAAAATCGAGTTGCGCACGGCGTTGCCAATAATCACCACCGGAGACAAACAGAAGCGGCTCACTACCGCAAAGTAACCCGCGATCAGCGGCGAAAACCAATAAGTAATCAATACGATGGGAAGATTACCGTTGACCATCGCCATGACTTCCGCGCTGCCAATGCCAGCAATATGCTGACGATGCTCGCACAAAAAGCGCCAATTAGACGCCCAAGAGAAATGGCGAAGTTGGATGCGTTTAAATGGAATGGAATAGAGAAGCCACAGCGCAATCAGTAACAATAAGGCCGCAGTCCACGCCCAGTAGATCTCTGCTGGCTCACGAGAAAAGTAAACACACAAGGCGACCAATACCGAAACCATCAGTCTTTGTGTCGCGAGCAGCGTGATCTTCTCATCGCGCATCAGCAGGTTTTCGGAAATCAAAATCCACGCATGGGCCAAGGTTAAACCATAGACCCAAAGCAAAGATTGCTCGAAAAGCGCGACCACAGCCACCGCATAAGGCAATGCCAACACGCTGGTTTGCACAAAGCAAAACACCACATTTTGCCCTAATTGCTCGGATGACTGCTTTGGCAGTAGCAATTGCGAGGCAAAGGTCGCAATCTGCGCGCCAATCAGCACAATACTATAGGTCAGTGCGTATTGCCCTACTTCCGCCATGCCGTAGCGGTGCGAAATCAACCAAATGGAAAACGCACCAATAACTTGCGAAATAATGGATGAGCCTGCGACCGTGGTGATGCTTTTCAACAAACTCATGCTATTGACCTAGGTTATCGAGTGCCGACAATGCCCCATGCGTCACAAAGGCGAGCGACTCTTCGCTGATCAGTTCATCGGCATTCACGCGATTAAGCACCCCACCTAACAAACCGACTCCCTCTTGCTCAAGCTTGGCAAGATCATGACGAATGGCCGTCGCCTGACGCGTATCGGCTTGAATCACCACCAACACTTGGTCTAGCCATTTAGCGATCAACTGTGCATCTTTGTTTTCATGCAGGCTGGGTAAGTTCACCACTACACGGTCGTAATGGAGTGCGAGCTGCTCAAAAGCGTGCTTGGCTCCTTCCCGGCCAAGCAATAGCAACGGAGATTGCGTCAGCACCCCTCGTGGTAACCAATCGCCGCCCTGCTCCATTGGCTGAACAAAGTCAGACAAGGTCAGCGTTGTTGTTTGTTGCTCTGCGTCCAACCATTGCGCAAAACCTGTTGCCACAACGGATTCCTGCTCTGATTGAGATTCAAACGGCAACGAGAGCCCCGTTTGGGTGCGATAATCGAGGTCCACCAGCAAGGTTCGATGGTTTGCCGCAAGGCTTTGCGCCATTAACTGAGCCACCAAGCTCGCCCCTTCTCCCTCACAACTGGCAACCACACCTAAGGTTCGAGCAGTCGGTGCTTTCAGTAACACCGCGCTGTTAATGCCGTGAATGGTTTCCATCGCTTGCTGATTGCTGGCAATCAGTTTTGCCAAAGCCGAGCGTTCAACCCCCTCAGCAAACTCAGGTAAATCCGCCAATGGCACAAGGCCAAGTTTACTAGGCAACTGGGCCAGTGTGCTGACCGTTTGGTTCATGGCGGTACGCACAATCACAAACAACAAAGCGATCATCAGTGAGAGTACAAACACCATCACCAACAACAGTTTTTTGTTTGGCTTTTGTGGACGCTCCGCTGCAACCGCAGGGTCGTAAATCAGCGCATCGGGGTCACGATACTGCGCAGTGAGCGATTGCTCTTTGCTGCGTAAAAACAGGCTCTTATAAAGATCTTCTGTCTTTTGCAAATCCAGCTTCATGCTCTCGTACTGGTCACGCTTGGCCACCAAGGTGCGGAACTGCTTTTTCTGCTCGTTGAGCAGAGCTTTGTAGCGATTCTCTTTGGTGAGCGCCGCTTGGTACTGTTTGTACAAGCCCTCTTTTAGCTCATTCAGCAGGTTCTTAGTTTGGCCTTCGATCGCTTGAATTTGCGCTTTGGCTTCCAGCACCTTGTTATGCTTAGGACCGTATTTATTTTGCAAATCGTAGAGTTTACGTTTCGCTTGAATCATAGCGATACGCAAATCTTGCAACTGTGGGTGACTTGAGATTTCCGGAATCGCGGCAATGTCATCCAGCGGTGCATCGATATTGTTGAGCACGATTTCATACTGCGCTTGAGCTGCCAAACGACGCTCTTTCGCATCAGCCAGTTTGTTGGTAGTGATGCCCAACTCTTCCGTTTCAAAGCCATCAATGCCACGAAAAGTGAGCAAGCCCTCTTTGTCGAGGAAGCGCTCCATCTCTTTCTTTTTTGCTGAAACTTGTTCACGCAACTCCGCCATTTGGCTTTCATTCCACTGTTGAGCACTTTGCGTTTTTGTCATTTTTTGCTCAACGCTGTAGTCAATGAAACCCTGCGCAACAGCGTTGGCAATGCGCGCCGCTTCTGCGGCGTCTGGCGATTCATAAGAGACATAAACCAATTGCGTCAAACGCACCGGCGTAAACGTAAGCCCTTTACGCAATGTTTTGATCGCATTGTCCACACGCTGCTGCTCTGGCAACTGCCAGGTCAAAGGCGACTCTGAGATTATCTTGTCGCGATTGTATTGACTGTTTTCGTCGAGCTTAAGCTGCTTTACCACACGCTCAAGCACCACGCGAGACTGCATCAGGTTCAGTTGCGTTTCGTAATACTGAGCACGAGTTGAATCATAGCCATCAACCTGCTCAATCGGCGTGGCGTTGTCAGCTTGTGCTTTGAGCAACACGGCCGCGGTCGAGATGTACTTTGACTCCATCGACATGATCAAAGGCACGCTGGCTCCGGTGACCAGCGCCGTAAAAAGCACTATTTTTAATCCATTCTTTTTCAACGCTTTAAGAAACGGCGTGAAATCGATACTGTTTTCAACTTTCTTGCCGCGCGCGACCATTCCTGCTGCCATATTAGAAAAAGCTCTGTTCTACAATTACAGTGTCACCCGGGTTCACAGGGTGCGTGAGTTCAACATCTTCAATCAGCTCCAAAGTCGAGCCTGTACGGATATTGATATCGCCTTTGTCGGCGCGATCGGTCAAGCCACCCGCCATGGCGATGGCCTGTTCAACGGTTAAACGAGGCTGGTATTCATAGCCATTTGGCTGCTCAACCTCGCCAGAGATATAGAACAAGCGAAATGACTCAAGATTGACGGTTACCATCGGATTAAGAAGGTAATCTCCGCGCAGACGGTTTTCGATCTCGGTTTCAATCTCACTTGGCGTTCTGCCAGTTAGCTTCACTTCACCAATGTAAGGGAAGTTCACTAGGCCAGCTTTGCCAATTTTCAGTTTCATCGATAAATCGTCTTCACCATAAACGATGATCTCGATTTTATCGCCAGTGCCTAAGTGGTAATCATCCAACGATGCATCGCGCTGTTCTTTCTGAGTCATTTGAGGAGACGAGGGAGCGTCTAACGTTTCCGCCATCCCTTGCCCAAGCCATAACAGACTGAATATTAAAAGAAGTACTCTTTGCATCTTTCCAAACCTTTTTATATCTGCAACTTCAACTGCAATTCGATGAACGACTGGTCGTATCCTAATTGGCGCTCGACCCATTCACTTGATCCGTTGCCGCCAATGTTGAAACGGTCAACGTCTTCGTTCGAGTCCATTCCATTCCATTGATAATTCATCTCCAAACGAACCGATGGTCTAAAGTCGTAACCTAACGACACTTTGACGATCTGCGTTTCATCTCGGCGGTCATTGTTAGCCATGCGATAATCTTCGGTTTCATAGCCATATTCAATTCGCGATGACAGGCGTTTCACCCACCATTGATGCTGCCAAGCAACGCCGTAGTGACTATTGAGGATGTAGCCCCCTTCCTCACTCGGATCTTTGACGCGTTGCCACGTATACAAAGTAAACGTTGAATGTTTCACTGGTCGCCAATTGGCTTCCACATCCCAGTTAACCCCTCGAAACGTCTCTGCTTCACCGTTATTCGGGAAGCTTTTTTGCAGTAATGCTGTCTCCGCTTCCAAGGTCGTTTTGCCGGTCAGCTCGGTTTTTACGCCAAACAGCAAGTAGTACTCATTGCTGTTTTTTCTCTCGTTTTCTTCATAATGTCGTTGATTGGTGATGAAGCTATACCGAAAGCGGCTATGACTGCTCATTTGGTCAAACAAATCCACCACTAAGCTGTCTTCACGCCACTGCTGCTCTTCAACGTAACGGAGAAAATTCGCATTGGCTTTTGCAATATCGTTGGTATCACGAAAGCTAAGCTGCTTGCTCTGCAACATCACTTCCAACTTGCCGCGACCTTGTAATGCACCGTAGCTGTAGCGCAAACTGGTATCAAACATGCTATTTCTCAGGCCATGCTGAGAAAATCCGTATTGTTCAAACTGACTTTCGCTAAACCCTTGCGTGAGTTCATCACCCCGCTCTTCTTGATCGTAGGTTTGCGCGATGTTCCATGTTAGCCCGTGTTTTTGGCCAAAACGCCATGCTCCTTCAAACTGCAGAAAATGCCGTGCATAATCGTCAGCTGGCGAATCGGCGTATTGGCGGTATTCTCCGCTGTAGGCCAACAGATAACGGTCTTCCCCTCGCACACCAATCGCCTGAAGATAAGGCGCTAATTGAACATAGTCAGATTGCTGCGCCTGCTGATCATCTGCTTGATACGTCACATTGTCATTTGAGCCGTAGCTCGCAGCGAGCTGTGACTGAAAATCGATGCCTGCAATGCCAATATGCGATTTCGGTGTTAACTCTGCATTGACTGGCAAACAAACGAGCAACCCGAAGATGGCACTAGTAAGCTGTCTCACTAACAAAGCCTTTGAATACCGTCATGAAAATAATTTTGATATCCAACCACAGACTCCAGTTTTGCATGTACTGAATATCGTATTGGATTCGCTTTTCCATTTTATCGACCGTTTCGGTTTCGCCACGGTATCCATTGATTTGTGCCCACCCCGTGATGCCAGGCTTAATTTTGTGTCTGATCATGTAGTTATCGACCAACACTCGATATTCTTCATTATGAGCAACCGCGTGTGGTCGCGGCCCCACAATCGACATCGAGCCTTGCAGTACGTTAACAAACTGTGGCAGTTCGTCTAGTGAGGTTCGGCGGATAAAAGCGCCAAATTTGGTCACGCGAGGATCATTCTTGGTGGCTTGCGTCACTACCGCATCGTTTTCCATCACGCGCATTGAACGAAACTTCCACACTTTGATTTTCTTGCCACCAAGGCCATAGCGGTCTTGCTTAAACAGTACCGGGCCTGGAGAGCTGAGCTTCACACCAATGGCAACAGCAACCAGTACAGGCAAAATCAAAAGGGTGATCAACGAACCAATGACGAGGTCTTCGACACGTTTGAAAAACGCTCCCACCCCATCAAAAGGCGATCCAAAGACGCTGAAGGTTTGCACACCACCTACCGATTTCACCTTGGAAACCGACAAGTTATAGGTATAAAGATCTGGCACCAGATACGTATCCACGGTGCTGTCAGACAATGCATTGAGATAATTGCGGATGCGATCTTTGGCCACCATGGGCAACGCTATGTACACTTCGTCCAGCTTGCGTTCTCGGGCAAGCTCTAACGCAACGTCAACTTTGCCCTTATACGGCGCCTGCGTTAAATAACCAAAGCGTTCTTCCTCTCTGTCATCATAAAACGCCAGCTCAATATCATTTTCGTTGTAGTCTCGCATTAATGAGTTGGAAATTGCCAATCCCGCAGGCGTAAGGCCAATGATCGCAATGCGTTTTTTACGATTAGCCAGCTTGATCACCGCTCGCACAACGGAAATGATTGAAATTCGGAAAAGGCTCAAGAACGCCAACACCAGTACATACCAGTAGCTCAACAGTGTTGGATTCAGGTTTGTGATGGAAATGCCTTTTAGCCCCCAAAAACCAAATCGCACGAACACCATCATAAAAGCAGACAGGAGTATCACAACGCACAGTCTGGCCAGCGAAGCACGCACTCGGCGTATACGAGAATGCGAATAGAGACCCAGATATTCACCGCCAAGCAGAAAGATAATCGAAAAGATAAATCCTGCGGTGACATCAATGGCGGTTTCCTCTTCCCCGAGCAAAGCAATGAAGATGAAGAGTGAAAAGTTGATGAGAAGGAAGTCGGCTATTTTCAATAAAGTAGCGTATCCATCATCGGCAAACTTTAGTGCTTTATTTGAAGTCATTACGAGAACCTATCTACAACCTTGAAACACATAGACCTTGTTAAAAAACACAAGTCGATATTGATACGAATGATTGTTTGGATGAGAAAAACCGGTCGCAATGTACATAAATTTGACACCGACACTGTCAAGAAGTTGTCAAAACAAATTTTAAAATAGTCGACATTGATCACCCAAATAAGTAACAACACCAAAGCATTCGTCACACTAATGAGACATTGCAAACTCAGAGGCATATTACCGAGCACGAGCGAAGAATGCGAGGAGAGATGATGTAAATCGTTGAATACATCAGATTTTTAGATCTTATGGTTGGTAACAAAAACACCGAATAAAAAGGCGATTCAGAGAAATCGCAGCACGCCACCCCGTAATAGCGAGGCGTTGGACAATCGCATCTTTGACTTTGATTGCCTGTCTAAATACAAACTAATCACTTTGGATCAAGCATTTTTTCGACGAACATCACGTAGTGACGGGTAGATCATAAAACTATCAATACGTGTTGCAAAATTGTTATCACTCAGAATAATGCACAATGTTACGAAAAAGTAACAACACAACATCAGATAATAATTATTCGTTTCTATTAAAGAACAGACAGGATACACAATGGTAAAAAATGTAATGCTGGCCATGTTAGGCAGCACTGTGGCGCTCAACGCTTCAGCAGCCGGCTTGGATGAAAAAATCAACGAGGTCGTGGCACCTATCGTCAACCCCTTTGTTGGAATGATCTTCTCGACCATTCCATTCCCTTTTTCTGACGTACAGGTTCCTTGGATTGTATTGTGGCTCGTCGTTGCTGCGACGTTTTTCACTTTTTATCTCGGCTTCATTAACGTACGCGGTTTTAAACACGCGATTGATCTGGTTTCAGGCAAATATTCTGATCCTAAAGCTAAAGACCAAGGTGAAGTTTCTCACTTTCAAGCCTT
Source organism: Vibrio vulnificus NBRC 15645 = ATCC 27562 (assembly GCF_002224265.1). Taxonomy (NCBI): domain Bacteria; kingdom Pseudomonadati; phylum Pseudomonadota; class Gammaproteobacteria; order Vibrionales; family Vibrionaceae; genus Vibrio; species Vibrio vulnificus. Next base: position 2,809,158 of record NZ_CP012881.1, on the reverse strand, counting down.
GACCACTGCCCTTTCCGGTACCGTTGGCCTTGGTAACATTGCCGGTGTTGCCGTCGCGGTCTCTATCGGTGGTGCTGGTGCCACATTCTGGATGATACTGGCAGGCCTACTGGGCATGTCCAGTAAGTTTGTTGAATGTGCACTGGGCGTGAAATACCGCAATACCAACCCAGACGGTTCAGTGTCGGGTGGTCCTATGTACTACCTCAGCAAAGGTCTCGCCGATCGCGGTAACGCGGCGTTTGGTCGAACTCTTGCAGTGCTCTTCTCCGTTTTTGCCATTGGGGGTGCTTTGGGTGGCGGTAACATGTTCCAAGCCAACCAAGCGTTTAAGCAAGTGGTTGAAGTGACAGGCGGAGCATCTTCATTCCTTGCTGACAAAGGCTGGCTATTTGGTTTGATCCTCGCCGCCATCGTCGGCGTCGTGATCATCGGTGGTATCAAATCGATCGCAAAAGTGACCGAGAAAGTGGTGCCATTTATGGCGGGTATCTATGTCGGTACTGCTCTGATCATCATCGGCATGAACTTCGATCGCATCGACGACGCATTCGCGGCGATTTTCAATGGCGCCTTTACTGGCGAAGGCATCACTGGCGGTGTGATTGGTGTATTGATTCAAGGCTTTAAACGTGCGGCATTCTCGAATGAAGCAGGTGTGGGTTCAGCGGCCATCGCACACGCAGCGGTAAAAACCAAAGAGCCGATGTCTGAAGGTTTTGTTTCGCTCCTTGAACCTTTCATCGATACCGTCGTGATTTGTACGATGACCGCCTTGGTGATCATCATTACTGGTTACTTGGATAACGGCTCTGGTCTCGCGGGTGTTGAACTGACGTCTGCCGCTTTTGGTAGCGCCATTAGTTGGTTCCCATACATCCTGGCGATCGCAGTAGTGTTGTTCGCGTTTTCAACGATGATTTCATGGTCATACTACGGCTTGAAAGCATGGACTTACCTATTCGGTGAAAGCAAGACTGCAGAGCTGATTTTCAAAATTAAATTCTGCATGTTTGTGGTGATTGGCTCTGCGATGAACCTAGGCCCAGTGATTGATTTCTCTGACGCGATGATCTTTGCCATGGCATTGGTGAACATTGTTGGCCTGTACATTCTTGTACCTGAAGTTAAACACGATATGAAAGATTATCTAGCGCGCCTACAAGCAGGCAAAGTCTACAAAGTACAGCAGCAAAATATCGAAGAACCGACACAAGCGTAACTGTTGGATACTCTCTTTAAAAAACAGCAACTTCGGTTGCTGTTTTTATCCATGAATCAAAATATGACGATCCACCAACATCCTCTCCTTCGATGGTTAATAATGATGAACTTCATCGCAAGATAACGCTCGCAGCACTACTTTGTGCCGTTTTTTCAAGAGTTCAAAAAATCATCTTGTAATTCTATTCAGACGACGAATAATTGAACATTCCCGATAGGCTTTTTCTCTCTCATACCAGACGTTGATCGCTCACTTGCGTACTTATGTCGTCCGGTAACTCGTATTTGTCACCTAGGTGTCAATACCACACACGATCTCAAATCGCATCTCATCGGGTCTTTACTATTCAACATAACAAAACTCCGCGATGAGAAAGCAGTATCACTCTCATCCAACGAGCAACAAACTCTCTTTACAACGTATGCGGTAACATGAGGCTCACGCCTCGGCATAACGTGAAGCGCGCTCTTCGCAACATGTTTCTCCGTCGTTAGTTCAAGAGACGTCACAATCAGTGCAGGAGGCTTAAGTGAAAATATTCTGGAATTTAAGGTGGTTTTTCAAACTCAGGTGGAAGCACTATTGTGGTTCTATTCTACTTTTTATGCTCATCTCTGCGATGCAACTGGTAACTCCCAAAGCAGTGGGTCACATCGTTGACGGTATCGTCGCTAATACCATGTCCACCACTGAAATGCTGCAGTGGTTTGCTGGTTTAACTCTGATTATGTTCGCCATCTATGGCTGCCGAGTGTTGTGGCGAGTGTGGCTATTTGGCGCCAGCATTGAGCTTGGCAGCATTTTGCGAAATCGTCTCTACCATCATTTATCGAAACAGCCCCCCCGATTCTTTGAACGCTACAAAACTGGCGATCTCATGGCTCGTGGCACCAACGACGTAAAAAATGTCGTCGTGACCGCAGGTGAAGGCGTGTTAACCGCAGCGGATTCGCTGATCACTGGCATTGCGGTGTTGATCATCATGGTGACGCAAATCAGTTGGAAGTTGACGGTGATGGCGTTGCTACCAATGCCGTTTTTGGCGATCACCATCTTTTACATTGTGCGCATTTTGCATCAGCGTTTTCGCATCGCTCAAGAGGCATTCTCTGAGCTTTCCGATCTGACTCAAGAGTCTCTCAATGGTGTGAGAATGCTCAGAGCCTTTGGTTTAGAAGAGCAAGAGCAAAAACGATTCGAGCAGATGGTTGATGAAACAGGCAACAAGAACATTGCGGTTGCACGTGTTGATGCGCGTTTTGACCCGGCTATTCAACTCTCTATCGGCCTTTCTTTTTTCTTAAGCATCAGCGTTGGAGCCTATCTCGTTCACCAGAAAGCGATCACGTTAGGCGATCTCACTGCCTTTACTATGTATTTAGGCTTGATGATTTGGCCAATGCTGGCGTTTGCTTTCCTATTCAACATTCTTGAACGTGGCTCCGCTGCGTGGAATCGTCTCGAGGAAATTTTCCAACAAGAGCCAGAAATTAAAAGTGGGGATTTGCCATTAACAAAAAATGCTCAGTCACTTGCGATCGAGATTGACAACTATCACTGGAATGCAGGCTTGCCCGCCGCGCTTTCTCAGTGCCACATTACCTTGCAGCCTGGCGCAATGCTTGGTATCGCGGGGCCCGTTGGCAGCGGTAAATCAACCTTGATTGCCTTGCTGCTTCGTCAACAAGAGCTGAAACAGGGCGATATTCGCTACGGTGATATCTCGCTCAAACAAGCAAACCTAGAGCATTGGCGCGAGAAATTTGCCGTTGTGAGTCAAACACCCTTTCTGTTTTCATGCTCTATCTATGACAACATCGCGTTAGGAAAGCCAGACGCAAGCCAACAAGAAGTGCATCAAGCGGCCAAATTCGCCTGTATTCACGATGACATTTTGAAGTTCCCAGACGGCTACGACACTGAAGTTGGAGAGAAAGGGATTACGTTGTCCGGCGGGCAAAAACAGCGAATTGCTATAGCCCGAGCTATGCTGCTCAACGCTGAAATTCTTATTCTCGACGATGCACTTTCAGCAGTAGATGGACGAACCGAGCACGAAATTTTACGTAACCTTGAACAGTTCTATCGTCACCAATCATTGATTGTGATTGCCCACCGACTGACAGCGTTAGAGCAAGCCAATGAAATTGTGGTGTTAAATCACGGACACATTGCCGAGCGAGGTGATCATGCCAGTTTAATTGGCGCACAAGGTTGGTATGCAGAAATGTATCAATATCAACAACTCGAACAAGCAATGGAGGAGGCAAACTCATGAAAAAGACCACGTTGAAACGCTTATTTGCTTATCCATTGGCGCAACCCAAACCCATGATGACGGGTTTAGTCTTTTTGTTGATTGCGGCCATCAGCAATGCGGGGGGCCCTTGGCTTATCCAACACTTTATTGATGAGCACATTACCAAAGACAATTACACTCAACAGACACTTGTCTTGCTGGCTAGTGGCTATATTGGCCTGCTGCTTTGCTCAGCTTTGTTTCAATATCTTCAAGGTTTGCAATTTAACATTGTCGCGACAGGCATCATTAAAACCATTCGCAAGCAAGCCTTTCATCGTGTGATCAAGCAACCTTTGTCGGCTTTTGATTACACCCCTACTGGCAAGTTGGTCTCAAGACTCACCAACGACACGGAATCTCTGCAGCAGTTCTACGAACTGTTGATCGCCTCCGTGGTGAAGAACCTCGTGATGATCTTAGTGATGCTGGGCGTTATGCTGATTTTGAGCTGGCAGCTAACGTTGGTGGTCTTGGTTTTGCTGCCCGTTGTGGTTGGTTTTATGGTGCTATTTCAAAAGCTCAGCAGCCATGCATACCGAGTGATGCGTGACTTGCTTACCGACATCAATGGCAACATGAGCGAATCGATCCAAGGGATGAGCGTGATCCAACTGATGCGCCAAGAAAAACGCTTTAACCAACAGTTTAATCAACTGACCGAGCAACATTTCAATGCGGGCCGTAAAGTCATCAAGCTAAATGGCATTTTACTTCGACCCTTGATGGATTTATTGGCGGGCATCGCTTTGCTCACCCTCGTTGCCATTTTCGGTTTCAGTGGTACCGAGCTCATTGGTGTTGGCGTACTGTACGCGTTTATCAGCTACCTTGGCCGTATTACTGAACCGTTAATAGAAATGACGCAACAACTAGCGCTACTGCAACAAGCTTTAGTGGCCAGCGAACGCATTTTTGAAATGATGGATGCACCGGAACAAAGCTATGGTAATGATCAGCAGCCACTTAAAAGTGGTTCCATCGCCATAGAGCAGCTGAACTTTAGCTACGATGGTAAGCAGCTGGTATTGAAACAGATCGACATTGACGTGGAACACCAGCAATTTGTCGCTTTGGTCGGCCACACGGGTAGCGGAAAAAGTACGCTCGCTTCGCTATTGATGGGCTTCTACCCAGTAAGCCAAGGCAAACTGAAACTGGATGGGCGCCCTATTGCGTCATTGGCAAAATCGGTGCTGCGAAAAGACGTGGCGATGGTTCAACAAGATCCACATATTCTGCCAACCTCGGTCAGAGAAAATATTGCTTTGGGAAGAGAAGTGTCAGACGACATCATTTGGCAATCTTTAGAACAAGTTGGTTTGGCTGAGCAGATCAAACGCTACCCTCAATTGCTGGACACCCAACTAGGCCAAGGAGAAACCAACCTCTCTGCTGGACAAAAACAGTTGTTGGCCATGGCCCGAGTGCTTATCGCTAAGCCGAAAATTTTAATCCTCGACGAAGCGACGGCAAACATCGATTCAGGGACTGAGGCACTGATACAGCGCAGTTTGAATGCACTACGCCATGATATGACGCTAGTGGTGATTGCACACCGCCTTTCCACCATCATGGAGGCCGACAAAATTGTGGTTTTACACCACGGAGATTTGGTTGAAATGGGCAGCCACAAACAGCTGCTTGCACAGCAAGGGCGATACGCACAGATGTACCAGTTGCAACAAGCAGGCCAGCATATCAAGGAAATTGAACAGCAAGAGGAGCAAGAACTGGAACAAGCCAGCTAACCCCGCTTTTTCGCACTTGATGCACACACAAGCCGTGCCAGAATCTAAGGCACGGCTTATCCTTACGTTAATTCCACGTGATTTCTTAATAAATTTACAATTTACCCCTAGGGTAGAAGCGATAAACCACTCGCATTTCATGAGATATTTATTGTACAATTTTGTCGTCTCACGATTTTGACTGCTTGTGAAGCCGTTAAATTCCTATACTTGAGTGAGACTGTCAGTGTCTTTCATCTTTAAATAACTATTCCAACAGAAAGACTGGTTGTTATTCGTCATATCTATCACCTTTAACTACTGTGTAATATGTCCATGAACGAAGACAAATTTACGAATATATATCGTTTACCAGGATCACTGCAGATTCGTATTGCCAAATGGCAACAAACCTTTCGCGGCACGTCTGATCTTGTTTTGCATCAAGCCCTCACGGTACGTAATAAACAGTACCAAAAGCACGACTTTTTTCCTAAAGGTTGGTGTATTCCATTGGTCGATGAGAGCGAAAGCTCCATCACACATCATGGGAAATATATTCAAACCGCAATGCGTACCATGGTGGACCGAAAAGTTTCCTATAAGCGTGTCTTCCTCTCTCGTATGCCACAGGACGAAGCCGAGAAAGCGCTCGCTTTATTTAAGAAAGAGTGGATCACTAAACACAACAAAATTGCGCGCCAATACAACCAAATTAAGAAAAAAGAGTTTATGAACTACGCTTGGGAAGAGTTAGAAACGCTTTATCCTGCGATTCCCAAAGAAAATTTCGACAAGCAATTGTGGAATCGATTGGTGTTCAAGGAATTTGGTCCAGATAAGAAATACAAAAATCCTTACTTTGTTAAAAAAGCCGATTTTTAACTTGATACGATGTGATTCGTGCCCCCAATAGACCCCATACAAAGAAGCCGCTATCTTTCGATAGCGGCTTTATTGATTTTTAATGTTGGTGGACATCGGGTCTTGTCCCAAATTCAGATTGCTGATAAATGTCGGCCAAAGATTTTGGCTTTTTCACTCTGCGCTTTGTTCGTGGACAATAGACAACTTCCTGCTCACTAAGCGCTTTTTCGTGTTCTTTGGCTGACTGAATAAACTCAGGATTCGCCATGGCTTCCTGCCTGAGTCGGTTAACACGTTCTAGAGTATCCCAAAACATAACTGCACCTCCGCAAAGAAACTGTATGTATATTCAGTATAGTCAATTTACTCCATTGGTCAACAAAATACTGTTCATTTATACAGCCAATAACAAATCGCGTAGCGCGACTTGTCATTGACTGTTTGCCAAGGGCGCTTTATTGGAGGTAAGCGTTAAGCATCCACAACAGTTTTTCTTGCTCGCGGATGTAATCTCCCATCAGCGCAGCGGTACCTTCATCTTCTGCTTCACCTGCCTGCTTAAGAATCGCACGTTGCTTAACCAACAACTTGCTAAAGCCATCCACCAAACCAGAAACAGACTCCTCGCCACTGAACACATCTTGATGTTCAGCAATCTCACTGTTTAGTAAGTAGGTGCTAAAGCTGTGTTTTGGCGTAAAACCAAGCGTTAAAATACGCTCTGCCAATTCATCCACCTTCACCTGCAGATCGGTATAGATTTCTTCAAATTTTACGTGCAATTCGAAAAACTGCTGACCTTTGATATTCCAGTGGTAACCACGAGTGTTCATGTAAAGCACTTGATAGTTTGCAAGAAGTTGATTGAGTTGTTCTGCCAACGCTTGAGCTAGCTGCTGATCGAGACCGATATAATTTGTATTAGACATAGCATCACCCTTATTTATTTTTGCTAGAGAAGCCTTTCTTCTCTCAATGGGTGTAGTCTATGCGAGCGGAGATTAGAGGTAAAAACGATTAAATCTATAGATTTAATTGTCTTTTCCTATTAAAAGTAAGGTTTTTAGTAGAAACCATCTTTGGGGTCGTGTTCTGGAAAACGCGCCACAACATCACGCAGCTCTTCTTGGTGTTCGCGCAGCGCATTCACGCATCTGCGATCCAGTTTTCCTGCAATCACCATTTTTTCAAGCTCTAGCAAGGCATGCGTCACCGACCAAGCTTGGCGATAAGGCCTGTGCGTGGTGAGCGCATCAAACACATTCGCTACCGAGACAATTCTTGCCGCAGGTGGTATTTCCTCCCCTTTCAAACCAAATGGATAACCTGAGCCATCTAAAAACTCATGGTGATAGGCCATAATTTGTGTAAGAAGTGTGATGCTTGGATGATTTGGATTGCCAAGCGATTCCAAGATGCGATCCATAATCTCTATGCCATTTTCAACATGATTACGCATCGTATTGCGTTCTTGCTCATCCAGCGTATCGGTTTTGCACACCAGTTCGATGTCGAGTCTCACTTTACCCAAATCGTGGAAGCGGGCGAAAAGAGAGAGATGCTCTATGGTTTCGTCGTCTAGCGACCACTCCGCCGCCATGTCGTGCGCAATGATTCGGGTGTAATGGCTCATGCGCTCTTTGTGCGCACACGAATCTTTATGGTAAACAGGAAACAGAACTTGAGTTCGTTCAGCACAATCCGCAATGGCGTGCACGATCTGATATTCAGAGACAATGGTGAATTTCACCATATCAATGTAAGGCTGAAGTTTCTCAATCAGCCCTTCATCAAACGCGTCCACTTCTCGAGAGTTCAGGAAGAGAAAACCCACAAATTTGTCTTTTTCAAAACATGGAATGGCAACCGATGAACGATAACCTGCATGAAGAAGCGACATCACATGCTTACTGGACGCCAAGCTGTTTAAATCCGCAACAATACGGTGGCTCTGCTCTTCGACACAACGCTGCAACATTGGCAGCTCATCCAAATAGGCACTAAAGTGTGCGAGTTGAGGATACAAGCCACTGCTGTCAGCATAGGTTTTCAATTGGTTGTCATCTTCATCAAACAGTGCAAACGAAATCCGATCGATACTAGGCTCATGGATACGCATGCGATCACGAATGCTTTCCAATTGCTCATTCAATGAATTCGTGTGATGAAAATAAGCACAATTGTTGACTTCTAGCAGTTCCATTCCCAGCTCCTTTACACGTAGCAAAAGATGGCCAGCCTTCATGCTTGCCTATTGCTCCGTCTATTTTGTCTCCCAACACTCCTAATTGTAGGAGCAAAAAAGAGCGATTGCCTGATAGAAGAGCGGCAAAATGCAGATTGTTTGATCTACATTAATATCCATTTTTTTGACTGAAAATAAGCCATTTATTTTGATGAATTAATCAAAACGGACGACATTTTTCTGACTGGTCTTATCACTGTTATAAAACTAAAAGCGGTTGGCAACTTCAATCAAATTCATGTCAGGATCGCGAATGTAAACCGAGATAATCGGCCCAGTAGCACCCGTTCTTTGAACCGGCCCCTCTTCAATCTCAATACCACATTGTATAAACCACGTAGCGACCTCTTGGATAGGCGTATTGGTGATAAAACAGAGATCGGCACTGCCAGGTTGCACATGACCTGCCTTAGGTTCAAATTCGTGCTGCCACTGATGAAGGTTGATCTTCTGTTGCCCAAAGTTGAGTGCAATACGTCCACCAGCAAATTCCTGCTTCTCCATCCCCAAGCAGTGGGTGTAAAACGCCACAGAGGTCGGAATATCCTTAACGGTCAAAACTAGGTGATCGAGCTGAGTCATCGCTATCATGTGCACCTCTGAATCGTTGATACAAAAAGGGCTGGTTGTGTTAACCAGCCCAACATCATCACTATTGTTACCCTAACGCAGGCAGAACCCCAACGGTTATCAGGATCTGGGCCGCAACAATCACAACCCCGGTTACGCCTGTGAGCGTTAACGCTAGTTGGCCACCAGCCACTTGGTAACTCCCCTGCTTCTCTGGTGATTTACGTACTTTGTTTACCATCACCACCGGCAAGAAAATCGCCAAAACAGCCAATGCAATTGCGGCATAACCAAGCGCCATAATGAAGCCCTGTGGGTAGAAAAGCGCAAACATCAGCGGCGGTGTAAATGTCACCACTGCAGGAATGACGCGATTTTGTTTCTGGCCACTCTTTTTGATGACATCGCCAAGAAACTCAAACAAACCTAGGCTCACCCCTAAAAATGAGGTTAACAGAGCCAAGTCCGCGAACACGCCTACCAATTGGCTTAAGTAAGATTGCTGAACTTTCGCGGCCAACTGGGCAATCAACGCCGTCAACCCTGAGTTATTAAGCAGTACCTCTTGATTCACCACGCCGAGCGTGACCAGTTGCCAGAACACATAAATAATCAGAGGAATGGACGATCCAATGACAATCGCTTTGCGCAGCGATTTGGTATCGCCATCAAGGTAATTCACAATAGCAGGAATGCTGCTGTGGAAACCAAACGACGTAAAAATGACGGGCAGAGCCGCGACAATCAACCCTTGTTGGATCGGCATGCTGAGCAAGTAAGACTCCGTCACATTAGGAGCGAGAAAGAACAGCACCGCGACCATGGCAACCATTTTTAAACCAAATAAAACGCGGTTTACTCTATCGACGGTCGCCGTACCACTGGTTACCACCGCGGCCACAATCACGGTAAAGATGACCGTTGCCACAGAGGCATCCATTTCGATGGAAAACCAAGCGGCAAGGCGCTCACCAAACTGCGCACCACCACCAGCAATGTAAGCTGCGCAAAGCGCGTAAAACAGAAACAGCATGGCAAAACTGGCAACCCATTTTCCTTTCGTGCCTAGAATTTGTTTCGCCAGCGTGTGCAGCGTCGCACTTCTATCTGCCTCTTGATGGAGCTCCACCATCAACAGCGCGGTATACGACATCAAAACCCAAAAGCCGATCATAATCATGACGGAAGTGGAAAAACCAATCCCTGCCGAAGCAAGGGGCAATGCAAGCATTCCAGCACCAATTGTGGTGCCTGCAATAATCAAAGTACTACCAAAAATCTTTGAACGGCTCATAGTGTATTCTTATATTTACGGAACAGAATATAGGCCTAGAGACAAATGGTAGAAAAGAGAATCATCACCACCAAATTAACTAGGTTGATGGCGATTTTGTAGCATCTTCATTTTTAGATCAAGCAAAATGTAATGCATTTTATCCAAAAGTGTAAACTTTGGAATACACTCCGTTCTAACACCTTGTTAGTACTCGTATAGCGCAAGGGCGAAGCGTCAGTCGAGCTGGCAACGCTCCAATCAGTTCGCCATCGCATTGGAACAAGGCAGTGTCTTCGCCTGCCACTAACAGTGCGCGCATTGTTTCCGCATGCACTCGGCGGTGGTGTTCGATTTTTCCATTGAGTAAATACGGCAAACTGAAAAGACGCTGCAAAAACGGCATATCTTCTACAAAAACGGCGTGTAGCACACCCGATTGATGGTGCGCTTTGGGGGAAAAATCCATTCCGGCACCGCCATAACGGCCGATGCAAAACATGCTGAGTAGGACCGTTCTGGCCACATCTTGCGAAGAGGAATCATCAAAACATTTGAAGTGCAACGTGCGACCTTGATAACCGTAAAGAGAACTCAGCAGCGTAGAGTAGTAACGCAGTGACTTACCACCCGCGCATCCCATTTGCTGCAATATGTGGCAATCAAGCCCACTGCCCGCCATATTGATGAACACATGCTGCTGTAAAAAATCGTCACCATACTCCACCACCCCCACATCATGTTCGACCACATTAGCGGTTTGAAGAAACTCAAGCCACGCGTTTGGACTTTTGGGAATGTGGTGATAGCGCGCCCAATCATTGCCCGTCCCTTGCGGCGCAACGGTAAGAACAAATTCTTGTAAATCGCAACCAGATTCAAAGATCCCTTGAAGCAGTTCGTTAACGCTTCCATCTCCTCCGATTGCCACAAACGCGCGTTCGCCTTTCTCTGCCAACGCTCGACTGAGAACTTTGGCATGCCCTTGGTATTGAGTTTGATGGAAATGGTGCTTGATATTGTGTTGAGAAAGTAAAGGCTTGAGTTGTTGCCAAAAGCGAAGTGCTTTTCCTCCGCCAGCTTGCGGGTTGAGAATAAAATTCCAGGTCATACCGATTAACTTCAATGATTTATGGCGCTATTTTAACTTGTCACTCGTGGGGGAAAAATCAATTGTTAATTTGTTGTGATCAACCACGGCGTTTTGCTCCAAGCAATGTCATTTCTGCGAGTTCAACCCACTTAGCAACATGAGAACCTAGCCTTTCAACCAGAAGCGAATGTCACGACAAGTCAGTTCGCTTTGCTACACTCTAATAACCCGTTCGTCAAAGCGACGCTTAACGACGGTCACCTCGTTCGACATAAAACCGAGTAGAGAACATTGATACATAAACCGATCTTGTCACTTTGTCTGTTCGTTATGATCGCCAACAGCGTGGTCGCCGCAGCGCCGCCTACTCAGCCGGACGTCGTCCATTTTGCGATTGGCGAATGGGCACCTTATACCAGTGAGCGTCAAGGTACACTGGAGAAAATCATCCGCCAGATCTACACCAGCCAGGGTTACGAAGTTCACTACTCATACCATCCTTGGGTTCGTAGCACTAAACTTGTCGAGCATGAAAAAGCAGACGCCACTTTCCCTTGGTATAGCAATGAAGCACGCCAACAGATTTTTTATCAATCCCCTACGCCAATCATGTTTGCAGAAACGGTGATTTTTTACCGTGAATCGATGCCCATTCGCTGGAGTGCTATTTCTGATTTGGCTAACTACCGTATTGGCGGTGTAGAAGGATTTTCCTCGACGTTGCTGTTGCGACAACACAAAGTATTTCCTCTCATCAGTTCCAATCAAAAGGAGAATTTCCACAAACTGCATCGGGGAAGAATTGACGCGGTGCCGGCTGAAAAACGCGTCGGACGCTTACTCATCAACCAAGTGACGGGGTATGATGAACGCGTGATCATGACGGATCCCAAGCCGCTTCTCAGTGAGCCTATGTTCCTGTTGTTTCAAAAAACACCGCGTGGCAAAGCGCTGCTCGATGCCTATGAAGACGGTATGAAAAAGCTCATTGCCAATGGTTGCTATGAGAAAATGCTCGATGACCAAGATTGTCCGTAGCGCTCAAATCGCAGCCTCTAAGCCCAAGCCCCACCATTCACTCAGCCATTAATAGACGCCTCCTATTTCAACGATAAACACAACCGACTACGACATCCCGCCCGGTTGTTTTAGCCTTGCAGACTAGAGTGAATCTAAACGGTAAAGAGAGATGAAAGCACTGGTCGTGGAAGGGGGCGCAATGCGCGGCGTATTTGCCAGCGGCGTATTGGACGCATTTTTGCAGCAAAATTATCAACCTTTTGATCTGGCCATTGGGGTGTCGGCTGGCGCATCCAATTTGGTTGGCTATTTGGCGAACGCTCAAGGGCGTAGTTTTAATGTCATCACTAAATTGGCCACATCTCAGCGTTTTTATAACCCAAAACGTTTTATCAAAGGGGGCGATTTGGTGGACGTAAAATGGTTGGTTGACGAATCCATGCGTCGCTACCCCATTGAGGCAGAACGTCTTTTTACAAACACGCGTTTGCTGGCCACCACCACTGACATAGCAACAGGGTTACCACGCTATCAACAGCTAACCAAGCAGAATGTAAATCAATTATTGGAAGCGAGCTGTGCCCTACCTATTGCTTATCGCCAACCACCTTGCTTTGCAGGCAGTTGTTTTACCGATGGCGGGGTCTCGGATTCCATTCCAGTGAAAGAAGCGTATCGCCAAGGCGCTCGTGACATAACGGTGGTGTTGTCGCACCCATTGAGCTACGAGATGCCAGAAAGTCGCCACACTTGGCTCACCAACACCTTGTTGTCACGTCAACCCACTATCGCTAAAGCGCTGCGTCAACGAGCCAAAAATTACAATGCAGCATTGGCGTTTATTCGCTTCCCACCGCCCGATGCCACTATCCGAGTGATTGCACCAGAAGAAGGTTTTAAGGTGAAACGGTTAACGATGAATCAACGCAAACTTCATCAAGGCTATCAAATGGGTATTACGCAGGGAAAACAGCATTTAGCAAGGTTGAACGGCACAGATGGACTGACACGCGAAAACTGCCCTTTTTGCATTTAAAGCGGACACTTTCCGCGCAACGAGATCCGACCACGTAACAAAAGTGTCACCGACTTCAAATTACTCAACAATAGCTTGTTTCAAAGATGATAATTTGCATATAAAGCAAGTATCATAAATGAAAACTATTACAAATAAGTCAACAACACTTAATAACAAGATACCCAAACCACTTGGAGTTGTAGGTAGGCGGCAAGTGAGGTCTTCCCCATGAACATAGACAGAATACGTGATTGGGTCGGACTGGCGTTTCAGATAATGAGCCGAGCCAACAGCGCTGCAGCTTCAAGTAGGAATGGGATAACGTAATGTCGGAACATCAATGAATAATACATGTGAGTCAAGCTCGCTTCATTTTGAAGTGGACCTCAAACAGGCTCTGATTTGGGTGGCACGTGCTTTAGATTATGTCGGAGTCGATGACACTCACCATAACCACCGTGTCGCCTATATCGCTTACCAATGCGCGCTTGCTCTGGGTTGGGATTTAAAAAAAGCGGAGTTCAGCTATTTTGCTGGAATGGTGCACGATTGTGGCGTCTCGGAAACGAAAGAGCATTTAATGCTGCTAGAGACGCTGATGCCACAAGACGCCCAAGCCCACTGCATTCGCGGTTACCAATCTTTACAACAGTGTAATATTTTGGCTCAGTTTGCTGAGTCAATTCTGTATCACCACACTCGTTGGGATGAGCTTGAAACCTTAGAAGTCTCTCCGTTTAACAAAGACATCGCAGCGCTTTTGTATCTTTCTGATCGCCTAGATTTTCTCAGAGCTCAATTCACCGATGAGTGTCATAGTGATATGGTGACGCTGCATGAACACGCCATCGCCGACACCATCATGACCAATGCGGGTAGCCTCTTCCATCCTGGAATGTGTGATGTGATGGTCAAACTCATCATGACTGACGGCTTCTGGTTTGCAATGGAATCGGAAAACATCGAAACCATTGGGCTTGGCTTCTCACATATCGATTGGCTGCAAAAACAGCTCACTATCGGTGACTTAATGAGCTTGGGTCTTTTTCTCGCTCGAATTGTCGATGCCAAAAGCCCATTTACTTATCAACACTCACAGAAAGTCGCCGAAATCTCACGCTTCCTCGCTGGAAAAATGTCGCTCTGCGAGCATGACCAAGAGATGATTTTTATTGCCGGCTTAGTGCACGACATCGGCAAGTTAAAAACCCCTGATGACATTCTTCATAAACAAGGAAAGCTCAATGATCAGGAGTACACAAGAATCAAACGGCATACCATCGATACCGAACTTGCTCTGCATAAAGTCTTCCCCAACTCAAAAATTGCTGAGTGGGCATCCAACCACCACGAAAGGTTAGATGGTTCTGGTTACCCATACCACAAAACGGCCACCAATCTGGATCTGCCGTCGAGAATTATTGCCGTCGCCGACGTCTTTCAAGCATTGTCCCAAGATCGCCCCTATCGTCCAAGAATGCCACAACATGAAATTGAAGCCTTGATGACGGCCTTGGTGGACGATGGCAAACTTTGTCCAACTGTTTTTGGTGCGCTAAAGCGCCACTTAGATGACTGCTATCAAATGTCCATTCAAGACAGTAAGTAGCTTTCTCGGCTCTCGTCAGTAAAACCGTTTGACAAAAAACCGCCAAAAGGCGGTTTTCATTTCAAATAGGCTAGGTTGCATACGACATCACATAACAGTGCAAGAGAGTAACCGATGCCTTATTTGGAGATATCCAATAGATTGTCCCGCACGCCATTGATGCGGAACCACCCTGCAATGCTGTAGCGGTTAATATGGCTGGTCAGCACTTCATGGGGGAACAGCTCCGAGAGAAAAACAACCAGTCTTCCGCTCTTTGGCGCGATGACTTCTAGCAAATCGTCCTGAAGATCGTACAGATGTAATTCACCGCCATCTCCCGGCTGCCAATCCTCATTCATGTAAAACACGGTCGTTAGTTTTCGGTTTTCTTGCCCTTGAAAACTGTCTAAGTGCTTTTGATAGAAATCGCCCGGTTCATACTTGGCAAAATGCGCTTCATATTCAAACAACCCTAGGTAAAGATAGCGATTGACACTCAATCGAATCTCTTCCATCACGTCGAGATAGTGACCTACCGCTCTCGCATTCTCTCGTTGAAGCCACTGAATTTTGTCGCTGCGAATCTTCGTCGCTTTCACCAAGTCGTCATTGCGGCCAATTCTCGCCTGCTTCCAGTTTGCTGGTATCGCTTCTCGTAAATCCGCGACGGACTGCGAGTCTAAAAAATCATCCCAAATGTAATAACCATGGGTAATTAGCGCATCTATCAACTTTTCCATTCAGCTCATTCCGCACAATTCAAAACGCATTTTTGCGCTCGGGTTTATAACGGTGAACCACGCAAGAAGACAGACAAATATCTTTATCGTGTGGATTAAATGAATTAATAATTTTCGAAGGTACAAGTTGACAAAATACTTGCACACGCCTAACGCGCAGAACATTCGCATTCAAAAATAACGACTATAATTGACAGTATCATCAGTTGTAATGAGATATGTGTAATGAATGGACTAACTAAATCTGCAATTTCTTCTGTCGCGGCAGCGCTACTCTTAGCCGGCTGCGGTGGTAGTGACGGAGGCAAAACCGCCAATGTCTCATTTTATGTCTCTGATGCACCCGTTGACAGTGCTCAGTCCGTCTCCGTGGGCTTCACTCAGGTTGAGTTAGTGGATAACGAAGGCAACTCTGTTTTCCTTGACGTGGTACCTTCTACTGGCGTGGACTACCAAAAAATTGACTTGCTTGACTACCAAGGTACGGACTCCGTATTGATCGTCAGTACGCAACCCGTCCCTGTAGGCAGCTATAAAGAGCTGATACTGCATGTGACGAATGAAAATGGGGTCAATTACGTGGTCGATGACAGCGGCCAACAACCTTTGAAGCAACCGAGCAACAAGTTAAAGTTAGGCAGTTTCGATGTCACTTCCGAGGCCGTCCAGCTCTACACTATTGAGTTTGACCTTCGCCAGTCTTTGGTGATGCGCGGCAATTTAGGCAGTAACAATGGCTACATTCTTAAGCCTCATGGTGTCTCTATTGTTTCTAATGCTTCCGCAGTGAGTATCTCAGGGAATGTCGACGATAACCTTCTAACAGGGGACGAAAGCTGCACGGCTGACAGCCAAGCGTTTGTTTACCTCTATGAAGGAGAAGGACACGACAGCGCCAATCTCATCGATTTGGTCGATGAAGATGACCCAGAATTTGACGGTCAGAATCCCGTCCCAGAAAACGCGGTAAAACCCATTGCATCGGCAGGTTTGGATGAAAACAATAACTACGCATTTGGGTTCTTAAATGCGGGTACTTACACCGTTGCATTCAGTTGTAACGCCGGGGATGACAACCCCATTCAATACGATGGTACCGCAATTCCATTACCCACTGGGCAAGTCGGCACCACCACGCTAGCAGCAGGTGAAAATGGCACAATTGACTTTGTACCAGTCCTATAAACCGGATCATCGCTGAATTAACCGTGACTTAGTGCGAATAAGTCACGGTTTTTCTTTTTATTGGCAACATCTTCCACCAACAACGCTTGTTTCCCCATGAAAATGTGGTGTAATCCATGAAACGCTGAGTTGAAACACATTTTATGGATTACATTTCTCTTTCTCGAATTAGCCTTAAACATTTAACCGTTTTGCATGTTTTATTAACCACTCACAGCGTGACAAGCGCGGCGGAGCAACTGTGCGTCACCCCCTCTTGTGTAAGCAAGATTTTGTCTCAATTACGCAGTGTGTTAAACGATGAACTCTTTTATCGCGACGGAACCCAACTGATCCCTACCTCTTATGCACTGAGCATCGGTCCGGCCATTCACGGCATTCTTTCCAGTATGAATGGGGTAATTCACCAAGGTACATTTGACGCAAACTCATACAATGGGACCTTCTCACTTTCGATGCGTGAAAGTACCTTTGAAGTGTTTGCTGACACGTTCAGCCAGATCCTCCAACAGACCCCCAAAGCGCATCTTCATATATACGCTAAGGAGCAGCATGGCTTTGAGGCTCTGCTACGCGGCCAAGTTGATTTTATCTTGTTGCCCCACGACATTAGCCAACCTCCAACCATGAACCGTGAGTTGATTTGGCATACGATCAAACGCGACGAGATGATCTGCTTAATGAATAAGACACATCCGGCGCAGCAAACCGACTTTACCATCGAGGACTACCTGTCATTCCAACACATTGGCATTCACGACAAAGAGTTGGCGATACCCTACTTCGAGCAAACCTTGATTCAGAGCCATAAAGCGCGAGAGATCGCCCTTTCGGTCGCAGATTTTGGCGCGGCGGCCGTGATGTGTCATCGTACCCCATTGCTTTTTACTTGCTCGAAACTGTGGGCAGAGACGGCTTTACAAGCCAAAGGGCTAATTCAGAAGAGCTTGCCGTTTGACTATGGGCAAGTCGCGTATAGCTTGGTGTATAACAAACAGAGCTTGAATGATCCGGCGCTGACTTGGTTAAAAAGCCAGCTTCATCAACTCAATGAGAAGTAGCCGTTTCAACGACTAAGCAATGTCTCGATAGAGCGGCGTTTTCGGTATGGCGATTCGATGTGGGATTCGGCGTTTCAACGCCTGATAGAAACCGTTCATCGACTCTCTATCACAAGCAGGCCAGTTCAAGGCCTCACCTATTACACCGTGGTGAGCAAAGCCATTGAGGCGAATCGTGACCCGGTCAGGCAACGTATTAAGAAATTGAGCCAACGCGTCCACTTCACACGCGAGATCGCTTTTTTCGGGGATGTGCAGCAGGCGAACTTCATGCAGCTTGCCCAGTTCAACAAGATATTTTATCGACAATATGACTCTATGATTATCTCGACCCACTAACCAACGATGCGTTTCGGATTGCCATGCTTTCAGGTCAATCATCGCACCGTCGAGATAGGGGGCAATTTTTACCCAGCCATGAGTTGTTAGTGAACCATTACTGTCGATGAAACAGCTTAAATGCGCCAATTCAACGTCTTGTTTTATCGCTTTGAATAACTCGACAATAAAGCCAAGTTGTAGGGTTGCTTCCCCACCGGACACGGTGACACCATCGATAAACAGGTGGTGTTTACGGATCAAATCGATCATGTCCAAAACCGTCCACTCTTTTATTTTTGGATTCGAGTGATACGAACAAGTTTCAAGACAATGATCGCAGTGGGTGCAAACCTCTTCTAGCCAAACAACGTTGTTGTTTTTCTTTATTAGGGCGCCTGAAGGACACGTTGTCACACAGTCACCACAATGGTTGCAGTGATTAATTGTGTGAGGATTGTGACAGTTTAAGCAGTTGAAATTACATCCCTGCAAAAAAATCACCAGGCGATTCCCCGGCCCATCAACGCAAGAGAAAGGCAGTACCCGACTCACTTTCCCTTTCTTGTTGAACTGAACAGCTGACATTTTGATGTTCAGTTACATTCTGCCTGATCTTGATACACAGGCGTTGTTTCCATACTCACGATACGAGGACGTCGCGCGAGTATTGCGGTATTTTTTGCTGCTTCAGCACCTAGGAAGGTGGTGTTGCTGCGCGAGCCCAATTGAGCGAACTTCTCAATGTCTGACAGCTTGACCATGTAACCCGTTACGCGCACCAAATCGTTACTTGCAACATTGGCAGTAAACTCTCGGTAACCGGCGGCTAAGGCGCCTTTACAAAGGTTATACATTGCCTCCGGGTTGTCTTTGACCGTTTCATCGATAGTCAAAATATCGCTGATACCCGATGGATAGAAAGCATGATGCGGCGCGTTTGCTAACACATAGCTCACCGGATCGGGCTCATGCCCATAGGCGATTCTCACTCCCGGCGTCACATCAATATCTAAGCTAATGCCCCCCTGAGCGTGCAGCAGTGCGCGTTGTTGCCAACCGTATTTGACTGGCCGCTCTTCAAGCAATTGCGCCAGTTTCTGCGAAATCTGCACACCCAACTGATTGGCTTGTGAATCGAGCCCATATTGACCTGATAACGACGATTTCGTTTGTAACGTGTCAACCGCTTCCGCCATACCATAGATGCCAAACATAGGCGCAAAACGCTGTTCATCAATCAGTTTTTCTTCAACCAAGAAGCTGGTAAAAAATCCTGACTGTTCATGCAAATACGTAGTTCGCGCATCAATAAGTTCAATGGCGAGATCCACATAACGTGGCAACACGGCTTGCATAAAATCGCTTACCGACTCAGCGCGCAGGGCCACTTCTTTAAGGTTTAAACGCACTAAGGTGTTCGCACCACCGGCCAATGGCAACGAGTTGTAACAACTGACGATACCAAACTGCTTATCGCCGTAAGTTTGCGCATGCATAGGGTAGTTGGCGATATGCGGTTTGCTGCACTCACAAATGTTGGTGCAAGCCACTCTGAGCAGATCATCTGGCGTCACCTTAGGGTCGTACATAAAGGTTAAATTCGGTGCAATTTGCTTGAGTTCAGCATCAATACGCAAAATCGTGCGGCAGATGAGGTTATCACTCGGGCCAATGTTGGCGTGCATAAATGCATCAGGCAGCGTGCGATCTAACATGATCCAAAAACGTCTGAGCTTCTGATAAATCTGCGCATCGCTCAGTTGACCAACATAAGGCATGAGCAACTCATCGAGTTGACCAAGATACACCGGAATATTGGTGACGGAAGGAACGTGATGGTAAAGCACCGTTAACATATTGAGGGCATCATCAAAATCGTTCGCGGCGTCTAATTCGAGAAAAGCACTGCCTTGGGAGAGGTAACGAGCATAGTCTGGCAACACGTAGCGCGGTTTAAATGGCGCATTGCCCTCAAACATATCGCAGATAATTCCCTGCTTCATCGCAGACTGCACACCCTCGGAAACAGGCATGTAATCAAGTAAAGCTTCCGCTTCTAATGCGAGAAATTGGTTTTTCTGCTTAACCGTCAGTTTCGGGTCATTGATAATTTGGCGAAAACGATCGGTATTGAGGGCTAAACTGTTGCTCATAAAAGAGAAATCCTGAAGAGTTTTCAGCAGTCTAGCCCTAATTGATAATTTCCACTATTGAAAAACCAAGAAAGAGTCTTTTCCGTTTTGGAAACCCTACGCCTCAGTTTGACGCCCATTGCATAGACACCCATTGCATAAACCCCATAGCAGAACACTTACTGTCGCTCGAACGCATTCAGTGCCTCCGATTCCGGCATGGGCTTATAAAAATAGTAGCCTTGGATTTCATCTACGTGCCAAATTTTGAGTTTGCGTAATTGGCTGGCGGTTTCCACCCCTTCAGCCACAGTGGTTAAACCGAGCTCTTTTGCCATGGAAGCGATACTGCGAATGAGTGTTCTCGCTCTGTCATTGTTCTCCAACTGATCGATGTACGATTTATCCAGTTTCACGATGTCGAGTGGGAAGGAACAAAGCGTACTAAAAGAGGAATAGCCCGTGCCGAAATCATCCAATGCCAGTTGGATTCCGAGTGACTTGATCTCTTTGGTTCGCTCCAACGTCTCTGATTCAATGCCAAGTAACGTGCTTTCTGTAATCTCAATCACCAGTTGACCCGGTGCAATATCAAACTCATCCATGACATGACGTAGTGCATCTGGCAAACGCGCGTGGTAAAAGTGCATCGCACTCAAATTGACATGCACCGTTAAAGGGTTCAGTCCGTTGTCCGCACGAGTGCGATTCAACGTGGATATAAATTGGCACGCCTGACGGAGAATGGACTCGCCAAGCTCCACGATCAATTGGTGCTGCTCTGCGAGATCAATAAACACATCTGGCGGAACAAACCCCAGCTCAGGGTGAATCCAGCGTGCCAAGGCTTCAAAGCCATTGACCTTGCCACTTTCTGTATCCACTATCGGTTGATAGTGAGCAATGATCGCTTTGTCTCGAATTGCCTGAGAAATATCTCGGCTGATCACCAGAGAACTTTGCGCCCGCTTCGCTACATCCTCGCCAATTTGTATCACCTCTGTTACCACTTTGTGCTGGAATCTCTGCACCGCAAAAGAGCCCGATTGCAACAAATAGCCGAGCGAATGGTGGGTAATTTCAGGATCAGCGATGGCAATCTGACAGCTCAAGTCCAACTCGATGCCTAAGATGTGTGTTTTACGTGAAAGGACATCTATAAAATGCGTTGCACACTGAATCGCATCGTCACATTGCTCAACGTCTTCAATAATGGCGATAAATTCAAATTCACTAACCCGGCCCACCTCAAACGGCCTTAACTCCGCCCCAAACACCGCGGCAATATAGTTAATCGTGTCGTCAAAAATGAGGTGACCATACACTTCTGACACCTGTTTCAATCTGTCGATAGAAATATAGAGGAAGGAGAACTGGTTAGGCTGATGTTGGATAAGATCATCTAAACGCGCAAGGATAGCCGGGCGATTATACAAACCTGACACTGGGTCTCGACCAACCAAATCTTTGATCATTCGCGCTTGTTTCTTCTGTTCACTCATGTCGCTAACAGAAAGCATGAGGGCTTGTTGGTTTTCATGATGAATGAGATTCACATCAATCAAACATTCAATTTCTCGCCCTTGTCGAGTAACCATCGTGGCTTCAAACTGTGTGACCCCATTTGACAACGCTTGGTACATTTGATCGACCTTGCACTCAGGTTGATTCTCATCCACTTTACACAACACGTTGAGCTCTTGGTGTACCAAATCACCTTTCTGATAACCCAGTAATTCTAAGGCCGCCTGATTGATGTCGATGATTTCTTTGTCCACCACTAACAACATGCCCATTGAACGATGTTGATAGAGTGCGTCAAATTTTTGCAGTGTGTCCTGCAACTTATCTTGCGTTAAGGAGGTATTCTCGGCCAGCACTTCGACTAATTGAGTAATGCGTTCAAGTTCATCCGTGCGCCGATTAGAGAGATCATCCAACTGATATTTCGAGAACAACTGCATGACACTTTGTTCAAAATCGGCAAATCGAGTGGAGACACGTTTTTTAAACAGCATAAATGTCGCTAAGGCGATCAAGCCCGCGACCAACACCACAATGCCAATAAGGTACAAAAAGAGCCGATGCCCTTTCAAATAGTGAACACGCAGCTCCGTGGTTTGCAAATAAGCCACCTGCTCACCTGACATGCCATAGACCGTAGACCACTCAACCACCGTCTCTTTATCACGATGAACCCATGTGTTTTCAGACAGCTGCACGCTCTCGCTCGGCAGTTGTAACTGGTTCAAGCCCAACAACTTGTTGTCTGCAGTTAGGATTGCATCGAAGTTACCAGGAAAACGTCCACTCAGATTTTGCCCCCAAATCAACCAGCCACTGGCGGCAGACACACCTTCACTGTCACGTACTGGCGTTAAACTAATCACCCACAATTGCTCGTCAATCAACAGCAAACCCGCTTCACTTTCACGATACAGATCAAGCATGCTATTCATTTTGGTAAAGTGTGACTTAACGCTGTCATTCGCCACTATTTGGCTCACGAGCGGGTTATAAGTACTGTCACCTTGGGCGCGCACGAGCGATTCAACCACCTCACCTTTTAAAGAAACAAACGCCATCATATCGAGGCTAAGCGTGTCTAAACTTTCTTGATATAGGTTGCGATCACGGTAACCAGCAATATCCCCTTCCGTGAACAGTTGATACGTTTCATCCCAATACGCCCAATCGTAGGAGCGATCTTCTTGCAGGCTGATCATCATTTCGATGACGGCTTGCGCTTGTTTATTGGTGCGGCTGACTTCAAGATTTTCCAGCTCGTCGAGACTGTAAAGGAAAAACGTTCGGGTAATAAAAAGCGTGCTCAAGATGACGCCAGTCAATCCTAAGCCAAAATAGAGCGCAGTGCGGCTGCGTAATGTTAAGTGCAACAAACGAAATCGAGACATTGATTTTAATGATTATTAGATTAATGACTTAGAGTGTAAGGCAAAATAGCGGTGAATGGTTTGAGATAGATTCAATTCTGTTGCGTAACTGTTTCAAACATACAGATTACTTCGCATTATGGCTCACAAATTAAAAAGCGCATCCATCTGTGATGCGCTTTTGCTCGAACTCGCTTTACGTTGTTTAATCGTAGAAAGGTTTGGCGTCCACCTCCAAGCTTGAGGGCGCTACCGCTTTTTCAATTTTTAGCGAACTGTGTTTTAAATCTACCATCGCCACATCGACAAAACGTTTGTATTTACGTGAGTAGAAACACTTTACTTCCGGCTTCAAAGGCTGAGTCGGGTTAGAGGTCCAGACGATGCCAACCCGACCATCGTTCAATTCGACAATAGACCCCACTGGATACACGCCAATGCAGTTGATGAATTTGTAAACCAGATCAGGATCTAAGTGAAATGGGGTTAAGCCGAGTATGATTTTAAACGCTTCGGCAGAACTCATGCCTTGCTTATAGCATCGGTCTGCCGTGAGCGCATCATAGATATCGACGATACAACTCATACGACCATGGAGTGGTATTTCCTCTCCTTTTAACCCTTTGGGGTAACCGTTTCCATCAAGCTTTTCATGGTGCATTAAACAGACATCACGGCTCACATCGCTTAGCCCCTCAACATGCACAATAATCTCTTCGGCAAACACCTGATGGAGTTTCATGTGTTCAAACTCTTCAGGCGTTAGTCGCGCTGGTTTATGCAGCACTTCATCGTTTACTTTGATCTTGCCGATATCGTGAATGATCCCACCTATCGCCATCTGTTTGAGCGTTTCGCGCCCCAAGCCTAAATGTTTGCCGAAGGTCACTAACAAACAGGCGACATTCACTGAATGTTCCAGCAAATAGGTGTCTTTTTGGCGCAAGGCAGAAACACACTGCAAGGCGTCTGAATCCACCAAAGCGGCTTCAATCATATCTTCAGCCCAGTCCTCAATCTCATCAACCAGAATCACTTTGCCTTCAAAGGTTTGGTTAAGAAGCTTTTGAGCGAGGCCTTTGGCTTCTGCAATCAGCTTTTTGGCTTTCTTTTGATTTGAGGCGCGACTCTTTGGCTGCTTACGTGGCGTTGGGGAATGGGATTCTGTCACGACTTGCGATTCAGTGTTATCAACCTTTGGCGCTGGTTTAATCACACAATTTTTAGCCGATAAGCCTGCGTCTACCCACACAAACTTCACCCCACTTTCAAATAAGCGGGTAATCGCTTTTTCTGACTGAACACGCCCTGCATTAGCCAAATTAACCCGCTCACTATTTTCAATCGCGGTGACAAACATACCAATCGTTAAGTTTGAAATATCTACTTTTATTGATTTTTCAGGGTCATACTGCATATTCAAGACAATTTCCAACACAAACTTTTCTCGACTACCTCAAGTATATGGCAATCTCACTAATACAACCTGCCGAGGAAGTCGAATAATTCACATTTTTTTACAAGCGTTCCATTTGCCCAGAGAATACAAATTTAAAATATATTTGCAAACTCTAATTTACAACATCTTGAAGCGGCGATAATCAATGAATTGACTAGGCAATAACGCTCATAACACAGTGATGAGCTCATGTTTTTCAACCAGTTTAGGTGACGAAAAACACATCACCTGATAGCGTAAAAACAAATCCTCTTCAGGAACGTCAACATGCTCATCAAAGTTGTTAACATTTTATTCCCCGTTTTTGCCTTGGCAGGCGTCGGCTTTTTGGTTGGGCATTATTTGAAACCTGACTTTAAGCCGATTAACCGCATCAATATCGACGTTTTCCTCCCTGCTTTGGTCTTTTCATCTCTCACCACCATGCCGTTAGACACCCAGCAGCTCCCTTTAATATGGGCATCGCTTGTTGCAGTGTTGCTGCCGGGGATATTGATGATACCCATTTGCAAACTGACCGGGCTTTCTTTTAAGACCTGGGCACCGCCACATATGTTTCGCAACAGCGGCAATCTTGCCATTCCTCTCTTTGCCTACGCATTTGGCGACGCGGCGCAATCAAGCGCCGTACTGCTTTTTGTCATGTCATCTTGCATTCATATTAGCTTAGGTATCGCGTTGTTAAGCCGCGGCGGATCACTCTTACAAATGGTCAAGATGCCTGTGTTTATTGCCGCGTCTGCGGCTGTGTTTTTTAATCTCAACCATGTAGCCGTTTGGTCACCACTGATTGAAGCCACCTCTTTGCTAGGACAAGCCGCAGTGCCGGTGATGCTCCTTTCTCTAGGGGCGCAAATGACGCATTTAAAATGGTCCGGCCTCAGCGTTGGGCTCTACTCAACGCTCCAATCCATTGCAACAGGAGCGATAGCATTTGCGGTGATTTACTTCTTTATTCCTCTCCCCCCGCTGCAAATGAAAATGATGGTTCTGTTCACCATGTTGCCAGCAGCGGTGATGAACTATCTTTTTGCCGAACGTTTTCATATCGAACCCGAAAAAGTGGCCTCAATCGTATTATTCGGCAATTTTTTCAGCATCTTAACCCTACCTGTATTGCTTGGATTTGCCCTCTCTTTAACGTGATGATGAATTTATTTCATCATTCGTTTTAGAGTTGAAATATTCCTTAAATATTTTATGGATATATTTATTAATATGATAGAAAGTGAATTCATCATCACAAAAAATGAAGATCGAAATAAGAAAACGTTATATTGCACAAAATAAAATCTAGGAATCGCTTATTTATCGCATATTTATCTGTTATTGATTGATTAGAGCAAATGCTCTAACTATAATCATCCATAGTAATTGTGATAAAAATAACGCTTATTCACTCATTTTATAAATATCCCCCTAGTACTATTGGCGACTTTGGTGATATAAAGATTTGAAACATTCTGAAACATTTAACCGACATCGTACAGCGATCAAGTAAAAAGAAGTAACCACCATTCAGATGACAGACGACGTATCTATTGCAGAATCAATCCTGCCAGACTTTGAGCACCTTATGGAAAGTCGCTTTATGCACATCTTCGATGTGTTTAGCGAGGGGCTATTTCATATGGATGAACAAGGCGTGATGTCGTTCTATAACAAACAGTTTTACCAGCAGTTTGGTATTGAGAGTGGCATCATCGCGTTAGATACTTGGTTCGAATTGGTGCACCCGTTAGATCGCTCCAAACTCTCTGCCCGAGTTGATGACCATTTAATGTGTGAAGATTTACGTGTTACTAGCGAGTACCGCGTACGCAAACCTAATGGTCACTACGTCTGGATTGAAGGAACGGCAGTCACACGTAAGACTGACTCCGGTATTTATTTGATCGGCAGCCACAAAGATATTTCTGAACGTAAACTGATGGAGAGTTACATCCATCAAGTGGCTTTTCATGACAATGCATCTGGCATGGCCAATCGCAGTCGCCTTTTGCTCGACATCGAGGAATCTTTTCAAGCCTCTTCCCTGCCCTACGCCTTGATTTACATTCAGATTGAAGACATCAAATCGTATTTGAGCCATTACGGCAGCGAAATTCTCAACCATGTCGTGCAAAGCATGCTCACCGCCGTCAGTCACCTGCCTGGCCAAGTAGCAAGACTTTACCGAGTCCGAGATGATGATTTTGCCGTGTTGTTAGAAGGTAACTTTACTGAACAACAGTTGCTGAACATCTGCTCGACCATCAAACAACGCTATCACGATACGGTTGTAGAGCAAGGGCAATTACTGGGCACGGGGATCAGCATGGGTCTGATCCCTCGCATCGAGAATAACCACGAAGGCGAAGAGCTGCTAAGAAAAGCGGCTCGCACTGGGCAATATGCCAGCAAGAAAAAAGCAAACAAAATTGCGCTCTACAGTGCCCGCACGCAGCAAATCGTAGACCGTTATTTCTTTATTGAACAAGGATTACAAAGTGCGATTGAATCCCAATCGCTGAATGTTAAGTTCCAGCCGATTGTTTGTGCCAAACACCTAGAAGTAAAAAGCTTTGAAACACTAGTACGTTGGCGCAGCAAAGAGTTTGGTGAAATCTATCCAGATGAATTTATTACTGTTGCGGAAAATAAGGGTCTTATTATTGACCTTGGTTATTTTGTTTTCCGCAAAGCATGCGAATTTATTCAAAGATACAACCAGGCCAATAATAAAAATATTCGAGTCAATGTAAACGTCTCGGTATTACAACTGCTCAATAGTAATTTCCCTCAACGCATTCATGAAATGGCCAGTGAATATGGCATCTCACCCAACTCTATCGTTTTAGAGCTTACGGAAACCATTATATTAGACAATAACGCCGCAGCGATTGAGCAACTGAATCAGCTGTCTAAATTGGGTTTTCACCTTTCATTGGATGATTTTGGTGCGGGTTATAGCTCACTCAACTCCTTCTTTGATTTGCCCATGAAACAGATCAAAATCGATAAATCGATGGCTTGGCGCAGCCTCAAAAACCCAGATTTGACTGCCTATCTCTCTTTTCTGATCCAGCTTTGCCGCAACAACCAGATCGATGTTGTCATCGAAGGGATCGAAGATGCCGAAATGTACCAAACGTTCAGAAATATGGGCGTGAGTTACCTACAAGGCTATTGGTTTTCCAAGCCCTTAAGTCTCGCCTCAGCGAGTCGATTTACCTTATCAGCCATTGATAAATAGTAACTCGCAACACTGTGCATCGAGCAAAAATGCCTGTCTAGATCGCAACCTACTTCTTTGTCATAAAATCTTCACCTTTTCTTCACTTAGTGTCACGGGTTATGCGGCATATTGGTGACTCATCAAGTTTGACCCCACGCCGGCGCGATACTCAAACTAGCGGGTGCAATAGGTAGACAGAAAGTAACTGACAAATTTATCTGGAACCAATTTGCAAAGCCGTGGGATGGGCATATCGGTGTTTAAGAAATAGTCAACATGGTCCTCTATCAATCAAAATTGTCGCCATCAACAGCAACCATAGAATTACGCAGCTTACTGATTATGATTGTGGTTATTTTTGTTTTTAATACGCCACAAAACCTTATTAAAAGAGAAAAAATAGAGACCGTACGATTACAACTAAGTGCATCATTAGAATCTTTAAATACACGAAAGGAGTTAATACAAAGCTATCTCTCTTTAGCAGACAGTAAAATTGCGCAGCGTTATTTTTCTGACTCCGCCGACTTTATTGATCTGGTCAAAAACTTAATTCAGCATCAAAAAACCATTCGCCGCATTCGGATTATCGATAAACAACCAGCTGAGCAAGAGATCTATTCTAAACGCGTTATCAGTTTCAATCGCTTTTATCAAAATGACTTAAACCGTAGCCAGAGACAGACTATTTTGGATATCGAAAATGGCCTGTTTGTCGAGTTCTCACCCATTTATCAACATAACCGTTTAATGGGCTATCTGAGTGTTGAAGTCGACCTGATCCATTTTACCCCTTTGTTTCGTGACAATATGCTCCACGTTGACCTTGATGGTTTTGTCTATTCCAGCTCGTATGCCGATATCACCGCCTTTACTTACCTCAAACATCGTGAGCAAACCTTACTTCAAGAGCTGAATCGCACTCAAAAAACATCCGGTGTTTTGGAACTTCAAGGAAAAACATTCGTTTATCAAAATGTGGGGCAACTCAATGGCAAAACGAGCTATTTGGTCAAAATCATTACCAACGAAGAACTCATCCCAAAGTATTTCTACTTAATTCCACTGCTGCTTGCCATCACGGTAGGCGCTTGCTATTACCTATACAAGCTGACCAAAGCACAAAAGAAGCTAAAAGAAATCAGTTATTTAGATCCACTATCCGGGTTAAACAATCGACACTTTCTTGCTGAAGTCGAAAAACAACAGCTGCCGCTTGAACATTACTATGCCGTTATGCTTGATATTGACCATTTTAAGAGTGTCAACGACCGATATGGGCATGACATCGGCGATCAGGTGATTCGCCGTGTAGCAAAGGTGGTGAAAAGTCGTGTCCGCGTCAGTGATTACGCCTTTCGCATTGGTGGTGAGGAATTTCTTTTGCTGGTCAAAACCCCTTCGTCTAATGAAGCACGGCAGGTGTGTGAACGCATTCGCCAAGATGTTGAGAACATGACTCAAGCACCACACGTCACGGTGTCCATTGGCTTTACTGCTTTACAGGCACAGCTCGGCGAGACCATTCGCATGGCCGATTCACATCTGTATGAGGCTAAGCGCAACGGGCGAAATCGTGTTTGCCCTAACGCTTAGCGCCCAGCTCAACTCTCAGTCACTCATGCCTTCCACATCTGCATCTTTGACTCAAGGATGCAGATGTTTCAGCACACCCGCTTGATCCAGTTCATCATGCCAAATCTGGTAATCCAGTCCCTGATCGAAAATAAAATCCGTCACCAATTCGCGAATGCACTGTACGAGTTCTTGTTTTTTCCAAGGTTTTTCGAAATAGCGCACAATACCAGCGGAATTGATCGCTTCGATGGTATCGCTATGCGTGGCTTGCCCTGTGAGCAATACCTTGCGTGTTTTGAAGAATCGAGCATCCGTGTGCAGCGTTCGCAAAAGCTCGACACCAGTCATTCCCGGCATAACGTGGTCTGAAATCACCACAGCGATAAACTCGCCATCCGCATCAAGCTCATCGATCAGCTCCAACGCTTCATGGCCAGATTCACACTCTTCAATATTTAGCCAGTCAGCTAAACCGTCTAGATCCTGCACCACCGCATTAAGCACTTCGCGCTGATCATCCACGCATATTAGGTTCAGTTTCTCCATGATTTCCCTCTGTTGGCAATTTAATTCTAAAAATAGTGGCTTGGTCATCGCTTTTCACCACAATCGAGCCTCCTAGCCCTGTGACGATCCGCTTCACAATCGATAACCCTAAACCCAGTCCAAATGACAGCCCGCCTTTTTTGGTGGTGAAGTTAGGCTGAAAAATTTTGCGTCTTGTTGCCTCATCCAAGGCAGGTCCATTGTTGGCGATCGTGACCAAAATGCGCTTGCCTTCTTGATGGATACGTATCTCCAACTGTGGCGATAGCGTGGTTTGCATCGCGTCACAGGCGTTCTTGATGATATTGACCCAAACTTGCACCAATTCGGTCTCCGAAGCCCAAATCGATTCGACAGGAGATGGACGAAGACGCACTTCGACACGGCGCAACTCACTTTGCAAAAGCGCGATCGCTTGATTGATGGTGTCGCCAATATTAACTTTGCTAATGCGATCCGAATCCGCCCTACCGAGCTGTTTGACCGATTTCACAATACCAACCGTGTGTTTGGCCGCTAAACGTAAGTCATGTAAATCACACCCCATTCCCCAATAACGAATGGCTTGATCTGGGTTGTTCAACCAGTGCGGGCTAACCAAACCATCAGGTATCGCTTTCGCTAACGCTTTGGCCTGTTTTTTCTCCAAGCCATATTTCTGCTCCAGCAACTTGGCATTTTGTCTTGCCGTGCTTGTTGGCACATTTTGTCCAGCAAGCAGGCCAATATCGAAGAACTGGTTCGCTTCTGGGTGCAGTTCTTCAAGCAGTTCCAGAATAATGGTTTCGAGTCTTTCAGCTTTGCTGCTGACCACCCCGATGGCGTTATTAAGCTCGTGAGCCAACCCCGCCGCGAGTTGACCTAACGTTGTCATTTGCTCTGCGTTGTGCAACCTCTGCAAGACCTTCTCTTTGGCCACCGCCTCTTGTGTTGCTCGCCTTTGGCGGCGCGAAAGCTCGTTCACAATCACCGGCATAAATTGTGTGGTAAGCGGGCCAAACTCTTCGACTTCCACGGCAGGCGTGTTGCGGTCAATCCAAGCCAGTGTGACTTCGCTTTTGGCCATCACCGTCGACGATGCTGTCCAAGTACCAGAAAAGAAACTGTGCACGCCAATAAATGCCCCTTGCGAGGCAGAAAAAACGCGCACTTGTTTCTCCTCATGTTCAGAAAAGTAACCTTCCAGATCACCTTGAAGAACGAAAAACAGACGGTCGTTGTAGCCTTGCTGCACAATGACGACCGATCCCGCTTCCAACGTAATTTGACGCTCTGGATTACAGAAGTAACGCTCAATCAGTGCTTCTAATTTACTCAAATACATGGGGCTACCCGATGTGTCCAACCATATGAAGGATCCAGACCATAACAAAGCTGAGCAACACGCCTACAACGCCCAAAATCACCCCCACACGCGCCATTTGATTACTTTGGACATGCCCAGTAGCATGTGCCAATGCATTAGGAGGCGTACTGATAGGCAGCGACATACCTAAGGAAGCCGCCATCGTCACAACCAGAATCAAGGTCACTTCTCCGCCTAATGGCGTTAATGACGTCATAGAAATCCCCAAGGCAGCCATGATTGGCATCAGCAAGTTAGCCGTGGCGGTATGCGACATAAAGTTCGCCATCACTAAGCAGAGGAACGCCGCGCCAAACAAGACGATATAAGGCGAGAACTCATCAAATGGAATGCTGTGAACCACCAACTTGGCAAGGCCTGTTTTGTCCAGAGCCAAACCAAGAGCGATACCGCCCGAAACCAGCCAAAGCACATCCCAGGAAATTTTCTTCAAATCTTCTTTGTTAATAATGCCAGTGATGGAAAACACCGCGACAGGAATCAGGGCTACGGTGTACGAGTTCATGCCGTGCGCTGAGCCCATCAACCATAGAAGAATGGTTAAGCCAAAGGTGATGTAAACCACGATTGCTTTTGGCGTTTTGAGAAACTTGCCTTTGATGGAAAGCTCAATTTTGGGAATTTCTGCTCGGTACATCGCCGTGATCAAAAACCAAGCTAACGCCATCATCACAACAACAAAAGGTACGCCGAACATCATCCATTCGCCAAATGTAATCAGGTTGTCACCCACCAGATATTTTAGAGCGATGGCGTTGGGAGGCGTGCCGATTGGGGTGCCAATACCACCAATGTTGGCCGCGACTGGAATACAAAGTGCAAAGGCAATTCGTCCTGGGTCTTTGGGGCCAAACACCGCTATCACTGGCGTTAAAATGGAAAGCATCATAGCCGTCGTCGCGGTATTGGACATAAACATCGAGAAAATCGCCGTGATCAGCATCAGCCCCAACATAACGAATTTCGGGTCTTGGCCAAATGGCTTGAGCAGCACGCGTGCCAAGTTCACATCCAAGCGGTATTTGGTGGCCGCCATCGCTAGAAAGAATCCACCTAAGAAAAGCATGATGATTGGGCTGGCAAAGGTTGCCATGATTTCACTGTAAGACAGCAATTGCCCAAAGGTTTCACTGCCTTCGTTTAGCCGGAAGAGGTACAGACCTTTGTCGGAAACCAATAAAAGCTCTAAAACAATAATGACGACGGACGTGGCGTAGATGGGAATCGGCTCAAACACCCAACACAACGCCGCCAATAAGAAAATGGCAATCACACGCTGCTGCACGATGGTCATGGCTTCAAACGGAAAGGCTGACAATGGCAACAACAGCACAATCAACGGAATGATAATAGGGATAATAAACTTCAGATACGGGCGCATAATACAACTTCTCTTCCTGAGATGGACACCTTAGAGTTTTAGCTCTACAGGGCTAGACAAGAAATTATGCGCGCGTGTTTCAAAACAAAATTTGGCGTTAGATCAATGAAACTGAAGTCACACGAAAAAACTTACTGAACTGTGCCTTACCTCACTAAACGCTGATAAAAAAAGCAGCGTAAACACGCTGCTTCTCATGACTAAGCTAATGATTAAGCTAATTATTGACCGACCTTTGAGTTGATCAGTTTCTTTGCCCCAGTTTCACTGTTCCATCGGTAGCAAACCACAGCGCCTGCTGGCGACGTCTACCCAGCAAAATCGGGCCGTCATCGTAGAACAAGAAGTTTTTCCAATGTTTGCGGAAAATGACCCACTTGGTTTCAATCACGTTGTATTTTTCGTAACAGAAATAGACCGTCACATCATCTTGCCAATCAATATGCTGAAGAATTTCCTCTGGCATGTCGGGTTCATCGGCTTCCCAAGCCGCCATCCAGTCAACTTCAGCTAGCCAATTACTTTGTTTCGTTGGCCAATCATCACTACCAAGACGTTCTGCATCTGGGCTATGGGCGCTGATGTTCTCTTTCCAAAACTGCGCAGAGCGTGCCTGATCCATCGGGCGAATGTGCGCGAGATCTTCTTGTGGCACTGGCATCGACGGATGCGTAAAAATCCATTTTCTTTGGTATTGGTCCAAAGTTAAATAAGACATTCAGATTCCTTAAGCTTTCAGCCACCCATTTTGGGTTGCCTGTTCAATAATTTCTTGCGCCTTATCCCATAACACATGGGAACCAAGGTCGATTTTCTGATTCACCGTCAACGCTTGCTGGCGAGTCACGCCATGCTCTTGCCAACTTTGTCCTTGGTTATGGTAGTTAAGCAGCATAGGAATGATTCGATCTAACGCCTTGCCAAACTTGGCATCTGCCGTTTGGGCGGCTTCAAACTCTAACCAGAGTTGAAGTAATTCTTCTCCTTGGTCAGCCGGCAACATGCCAAATAAACGCTGAGCGGCAGCAAGCTCTTTCTCTGCTTGCTGCTTTGACGCGACCGCATCGTACACAAAGGTATCGCCGGCATCAATTTCTACGACATCATGCAGCAGCAACATTTTCACTACGCGGCAGATATTGACTGACTCATTGGCATGCTCTTCCATCAATAGCGCCATCAAAGCGACATGCCAACTGTGCTCTGCACTGTTTTCCAAACGTTTATCTGCACTTTTCACTCGCGTGCGACGCAGTACCGATTTCAGCTTGTCCAGTTCCATCAGCAATGCCAGTTGCTTGTTCAATCGTTCCATTACTTTTCAACTCGCCAGTTAGGGTTGATTAAGGAGGTCAAGACGTGGTCTTGCCACTGCCCATCAATCAAAAGATAGGAATGCGCAAAGCCCTCTTTGCAAAAACCGAGATGCTCTAGCACGCCAGCACTGCGGTGATTATGCGGCATATACGCGGCTTGAATACGGTGCAAGTTTAGCTGCTCAAACATATAGTCACACGCCATTTTTAATCCGCGGCGCATGTACCCTTTTCCTTGAGCCTCTTCAGCTAACGAATACCCCACATTGCAGGCGTAAAAAGGAAACTTCGACAAATTGCTAAATGATATGGTCCCGACCATCTCATTCGTTTGCTCTTCAATCAAAACGCAGTAAAAGCCCAATTTCATTCGATGTAGTTCATGAAGCTTGATCAGCTTTTGCGCCCACCCGGCTTCAGTGAAAAACGACGCTTCACGTGTCGGCTCCCACGGTTTTAAAAAGGTTTGATTGCGTTGAAAGTACTGAGCAACCATCTCGGCATCGCTCACAGTAACGGTTCTTAGCACCAAGCCTTCGTCAACTTGATAAATGAAATATTGGTCAGCGCCCATATCAGTGTTTCTTAATTCCGTAGTCTCTTAGCTTATTGGCAATCGAGGTGTGTGAGACGTTTAAGCGCTTCGCCAACTTACGACTGGATGGGAAAGATTGGTACAAACGTTCCAATACTTGCGATTCGTAATCTCGCATGATCTCATCGAGTGAACCGTCCAGCTTCACTTGGGCATTAGAAGTGGCTACCGCAGCCGGTTGTGGCAAATGGAAATGCTCTGCTTTCAATACATCGTCATCCATCTCGGTAAGCGCACGCAACACCATGTTGTCCAGTTGGCGCATGTTACCCGGCCATTGATAGGCGGTGAGCTCGTCCATCAGTTTCGCTTCATACTCTGGCTTTCTAATTGCCAATTTTTGGCAATGCTTGGCAACAAAAAGATCGAGCAAAGGGCCAATATCACTGGAGCGAGAACGCAAAGATGGGATCGATAAGGTCAACACATTAAGTCGGTAGAAAAGATCTTCACGAAACGATCCCGCTTCAGCTAACGCAGCCAAATTGTGTTTGGTGGATGCGATGATTCTCACATCGACGTGCATCTCTTCTTCTGCGCCAACGCGGCGGAAATTGCCATCCTGCAAGAAGCGCAGCAGCTTAATCTGCAAATGGGGGCTCATTTCACCGATTTCATCGAGGAAAACGGTGCCACCATTAGCTTGCTCGAAAATGCCTTTATGGCCTTGCTGATGATTGAAAGAACCAGGGGCATGACCAAACAACTCGGTTTCTGCAACGTCATCGGGCATGGATGCACAACTCAACACCAAAAAGGGCTTACCCGCGCGATGAGAGCGGTTGTGACATGCTTTCGCCAGCATCTCCTTACCCGTTCCTGTTTCCCCTTCAATAAGCAAAGGCTGATCGAGTAAGGCCAGTTTTTTGGCTTGACCAATAAGGGCTTTATGACGATTTGAAACGCCAACAAAATGCTCAAAACCCAGTTCACTGTGCGGGGAGAGTTGATGACTATCGACCGAATTCGCTTTGGCGCCGCGCACCATTACAACCGTACTGGCAAACGTGGATTGTTTGGATTCATCTTGAATATAGACGGGCATGAACTCAAGCAGATAATCGAGGCCATCGATCACCATGCTTTCTCGCTGGCGGTGTTGTTCGCCTTCTGACCAACGGCTAAACTTCAAACTGGGCAGGAGCGCGGCTATCGGCGCGCCAATGACCTCTTTTTCAGTTTTACCAATCAGCGCCAAGGCAGCTCGGTTCGCCATGTCCACCGCGCCCTT
Source organism: Vibrio vulnificus NBRC 15645 = ATCC 27562 (assembly GCF_002224265.1). NCBI lineage: Bacteria > Pseudomonadati > Pseudomonadota > Gammaproteobacteria > Vibrionales > Vibrionaceae > Vibrio > Vibrio vulnificus. The sequence continues at coordinate 2,773,205 of NZ_CP012881.1, read as the reverse complement.
TAGGTCTATCGCCAAGACGGGATCGGGCAAGTTGTTGACGAGTGAAATCAGCTCGGTGTTATGGCGTTCCATCGGCATAAATTGGATTTTACGCACGTCTTTCACGCCAGATATTCGACGAATTTCTGCCATCAGTAGACTGAAGGTATCAAAGTCTATATCAGGGCAATTGAGATAAATGATGCCACTGATATCAATTTCGATACCTCGTAAATCGATATTTTTGGAGGCTAATATATCGAGCAGCTCTCGGGTTAAGCCGAGTCTGTCTTCGCAAAAGACTTCTAGGCGCACGGAAAATCCTAATTCACACTGTCACGAAAAGTTGACAGTAGTTTCTACTATGCCCGCGTTAGCGTCAAGATGCGCCCGCTGAAACTCTATGGTTTTAGCGTGATAGAAGCGACTTTCGACACAATTTCTTTGCGAATTGCTGATAACTTAACCTGTGTTTCGGTTTGCCAAGGAATCGGCCTTAGCAATGCCATCGCTTTCAAACCCAGTCTCGCTGTCAAAATCCCCACACCAACGCCTTGCCCTGCTCTGGCAGACAGCTTGCCAGCGAGATCCATCGACATCAAATCCATACCCGCATCAATCACCAACTCACTAGCGCCCGCCACCGCCATGTTTGCCAACACCAAACGCAGCAAACGAATGCGCGATGCGTAGCCAAGCTCAATACCATAGATGGTTGAGAGCGTATCAATCATCTTGAAGTTACGCCAAGCCACCAGCAGCATGTCTGCGATGGCGAGTGGGCTAATGGCGACCAAAGCCGCAGACTCTGTCGCAAAGCGCGAGATCACTTGGGTTGCTTGTTTGTCTTGTTGAGTCACGACCATCGCATCGTACATCTGCAGGATTTCTGCGTCACTGTGTGCCGTATTAACGCTGTTTTTCCAGCGGTCATAAGCCGGATTCTCTTCTGCAACACCACTTTGTTTCGCCACTTTCTGGCAAAAGTCTTTACCTTGCCCAACACTGTCACTTTGCAACAATTTTTCCCCTTGCTCCTGCACGGAAAATAGGTGTCTCAATTGACGCAGCTTCCACAGCTCTTTGCCAATGGCCCCAAGCCCCAAGCCAGTAAGCACGGAAATCAAACCAGACCAACCGAGCGTTAGCCAATCGCCATTTTGCAATGCACTCAGAACGCTATCGACGGCTTGCCAGCCAACCAATCCGGCAAAAGCGGTAAACAGCCCCCCCGCTAACCACTTGCGACGGCCTGATGGGCGTATCACCTGCTCCAAAGCATCTTCAAGTACAGGTTCACTCTCTTCAATCGTGGTTGGAATGAACGTCTGCTGCTGATCAAATTGCTGCTGCGCAGTGAGCTCTGGTTTGTCTTGCTGAGAGAAAATCGTCTCTTCAAACACTTGTTTTGGTTTTAGATCGCTCATAGCAACTTATCTCCCAATAAAAACTCTAGGGCTTTATCAACTCGAATGTGCGGTAAAGGCTCTTCACGTTTGCCTTGCACTGGCCTAAAAGAGGTAAATTCAAACCCTCGCGCTTGCCAATAGTGCTCATCGGGTACTTTGCGTGGCACTTCGCCAGGAAAGAGGGTTAACGCTTGCCCTTCTAACGTCATCCCCTGAATGGCCGGTGTGCTCTTATCACCATTGGCAATAAAACCGGCCTGAGTCGCTTGTACCGACGCCATCGATAAACAACCCATTTCGATATTTTCGTATGCGGCGGTTTGCCATGCGGGGTGGATCATCTGTTGCAGCAAGGCAACCAAATTAGGATGCTGCTCAGGCGTCACGTGATCCGCTTTGGTAGCGGCAAACAGTACTTTGTCTATTTTGGGTGCAAACAGACGCTTAAGCAGTCCTGAGCGGCCATAACGAAAGCTGTGCATGATTTGCTCTAAGGCATCACGCATATCATAAAATGACTCACGGCCAGCATTGAGCGGCTGCAAACAATCGACCAACACAATTTGGCGATCGAAGGTTGAAAAGTGATGCTTGTAAAACGCTTTCACCACTTTTTGTTGATATTCCTGATAGCGCTTTTTCAACATCGCCAAATTGCTGTGTTTGGCGGTTTTGTCCGCATCATCAAAGCGGCAAGGGAAAAATTGCAGCACTGGCGCACCAGCAAGCTCACCCGGTAGAACAAACCGCCCCGGCTGCACCCAATGTAAACCATGTTCTTTACAACGGTGCAAATAGTCAGTGTACGCCTGAGAGATGCTTTGCAGCTGTTTTTCATTCAGTTCCGCATTGAGATCTAAACTGTCGAGTTGACTGAGCCATTCACTCGCCAAATTCAAACGTTCGCCTTTTAGTGCATCAAACTGCGTCTGGCTCCAAGTGGCAAAATCGAGCTCCAACAATGGTAAGTCCAACAGCCACTCCCCTGGATAGTCGATGATATCCAGATGCAAAATCGCGGTTTGACCCAGTAATTTTTTGGTTCTTTTCTTCGGTCGATACTTAATGGCAAGGCGGATTTCACTGACATCTCGCGTCGGTTCAGGCCACATTGGCGGTACACTGCAAAGCTGCTCCATCGCTTCATCGTAAGCGAATCTAGGCACCATCATGTTACTTTGTGGCTCTCGCTTGGCTCCAACGAGACGTTTATCTCGCGCGCTGCTTAGCAAGGGCATATTGTCGTGCGTTGAGGTATGGAGGAGTTGATTGACAAGTGAAGTGATGAACGCGGTCTTCCCGGCTCGGGAGAGCCCCGTTACCGCCACACGAACGTGGGAATCCATACTGCGGTGGATAAAATCATTCACTTCTCGGGTAATCTTCTTCATAGCCCTTCTCTTACTATCAAACAACACCATTCACTGTGCGCCAAAGTGTACCAACAATCAAAGGGATTTATTGGCGTATCTCATTTTCTTCTCTAGCGTGGGGCGAACCATAACTCGACTAATATTAATCGCAGATGAACAAAAAGCCCCTGATATAAATCAGAGGCTTAGTATAAGAACGCGAGGGATGCCGAGATTAATCGTCCTCAATCAGTTTGTAGATAACAAACAGAGCGATTTCCAGAATGAGCCACAATACGCAAGTGATGGTGACGTATTTCTCATCAAAAATGCTGATGCCGTGCAGAATCAAGTCATAACCGACAAAACTACCGACAACCACAGCGAGAATAATTTGTAATATTTGAATAAAGCGAGGCATTGAGCACTCCTTTTTGCTTTAAGTAGTGAGTGTTGAGCAAACGACCAGATGATATGGAACTGGTTGGTATTATACAAAAACAAAGTGCAGCTTTCGCTGCACTTATGTCAAATGTTTGCTAACTAAATCAGCACTTTGTCACATTCTTATTTTTGTGATTCCATTTCTTGGATTTTAACTTTCCAAGTATCAGGACCAATTTGGTGCGCGTTGGCACCAGTCGAATCCACCGCGACCGTCACTGGCATATCTTCGACTTCAAATTCGTAAATCGCTTCCATACCGAGATCTTCAAAAGCAACAACACGTGCTTTCTTGATGGCTTTCGCAACCAAGTACGCCGCACCACCGACCGCCATCAGATACACCGCTTTATGATTCTTGATTGACTCAACGGTGGCTGGGCCACGCTCCGCTTTGCCGATCATGCCCATAATGCCCGTTTCATCCAGCATCATATCAGTGAACTTATCCATACGTGTTGAGGTGGTTGGGCCTGCTGGGCCAACCACTTCGTCACCCACTGCATCAACAGGGCCAACGTAGTAGATAAACTTCCCTTTAAGGTCAACGCCTTCAGGTAGACCTTCGCCATTTTGCAGCATGGTTTGAATGCGTTTATGCGCTGCATCGCGACCGGTCAAAATCTTACCTGAGAGCAAGAGTGTCTCACCGGTTTTCCATTGCTGAACGTCTTCTTTGGTGACGGTATCGAGGTTAACACGGCGCGCACTCGCACCAGCATCCCAAGTGATGTTTGGCCAATCTTCTAGTTTCGGTGGCGTCAGCTCCGCAGGGCCAGTACCGTCGAGAGTAAAGTGAACGTGACGAGTCGCCGCGCAGTTCGGGATCATACACACTGGCTTGGACGCTGCGTGCGTAGGGGCAGTTTTGATTTTCACATCCACCACCGTTGTCACCCCACCGAGCCCTTGAGCACCAATACCTAAGCGGTTGACACGATTGAAGATGTCCAAACGCAACTCTTCTTCTGCATTTTGCGGGCCACGCTCAATCAGTTCATGAATGTCGATGTGCTCCATCAACGACTCTTTCGCCAACACCGCCGCTTTTTCTGCTGTACCGCCAATGCCAATACCAAGCATGCCCGGAGGACACCAGCCAGCCCCCATCAAAGGTAATGTTTTTTCTACCCACTCAGCAATATCGTCTGAAGGGTTAAGCATCACCATCTTGGTTTTGTTTTCAGAGCCGCCGCCTTTTGCCGCGATCTGAATTTCGACGGTATTGCCCGGCACCATATTGATGTGAACAACCGCAGGTGTATTGTCTTTGGTGTTAATACGTTTACCTGCAGGGTCCATCAGTACCGACGCACGCAATGGGTTATCAGGATTGGTGTAAGCCTGACGCACGCCTTCGTCAATCATCTGTTGTACGGTCAGATCCGTTGAGTCCCACTGAACGCCCATACCAATATTGACAAAACACGTCACGATACCGGTATCTTGGCAAATTGGGCGATGCCCTTCTGCCGACATACGCGAGTTAATCAAAATCTGCGCAATGGCATCTTTGGCCGCTTGGCTCTGCTCACGATGGTAGGCTTTTTCTAGGGCTTGAACAAAATCGAGTGGGTGGTAGTAAGAGATGTACTGAAGTGCATCAGCTACGCTGCTGATGACATCTTGCGTGCGAATTACAGTCATTGCATGCCTCGTTATAGTTATGCTTCCATAAACTTACTTAGTTGTATCGATTGTTGAGCTAGTGATCGAAAGAATCCATCCGACTTTTTATGAGTTCCCGACTGAACTAAGTAAGCGAAATTGTTTCGTTTTATGATACTCTTGCTTTCCATCACGCGCTATGCAGCAATCGAACTCTTTGTCACAAATTAAACAAATGAATAACAGCACAAATACGGCCATTTCTTCAAAAACACTGCCTTATCAAACGGACCTTGCCCAACAGTGGTTTGACGCCATCCAACATCAACCTTGGGCAATGCTGTTGCGTTCGGCATCACCAACACATGTTGACAGCCGTTTTGACATTCTCGTCGCAAAGCCCGTTGCGACGTTAGAAACACGTGGTGCGGTGACTGAGATCAAAACTAATGACGAAGTCATTGAAAGTAAAGATGATCCTTTCACGCTTCTTGCGCATTATCAACAGCGCTTTACCCCTGCTCTATCCAGTGATGAAGAGATTCCTTTTATTGGTGGTGCTCTGGGCTACTTTAGCTACGATTTAGGTCGTCGCGTTGAAAAACTGCCAGAGATCGCAACGCAAGATATTGCTGCGCCCGACATGGCAGTGGGCATCTACACATGGGCGTTGATTGTCGATCACCAGACGCAGAAAGCACAACTGGTTGGCCAAGACGTAGAGCAAGCTTATCAATGGCTGAGCATGCAAACACAAACAACGAAAGCAACGTTTACCCTTACCAGCGATTGGCAATCCAACATGAGCCGTCACGATTACCAAAGTAAGTTTGATCGCGTACAGGAGTACTTGCTCAGTGGTGACTGCTACCAAATTAACTTAGCGCAGCGCTTTCATGCCACCTACCAAGGCTGCGAATGGCAAGCTTACCAACGGCTAGAGCAGAGCAACCAAGCGCCATTTTCTGCCTTTATTCGTTTGGAGGATGCGGCGATTTTGAGTGTGTCGCCCGAGCGTTTCCTCGAACTCAAAAAACGCGTCATTGAAACCAAGCCGATCAAAGGAACTCGCCCTCGTCATAATGATGAACGACAGGACAAACAGGCGGCACTGGAACTTGCCAATGCCGACAAAGATCAAGCGGAAAATCTGATGATCGTCGATCTACTGCGCAACGATATTGGCCGTGTCGCCAAACCTGGCAGTGTGCATGTTCCTAAACTGTTTGACATCGAAAGCTTTCCCGCCGTGCATCATTTAGTCAGCACGATTCGCGCTGAGTTGGCAGCGCAGTATACTGCCGCTGACTTACTGCGAGCGTGTTTCCCGGGAGGCTCGATTACCGGTGCGCCGAAAGTGCGCGCAATGGAAATCATTGAAGAGCTTGAGCCTCATCGACGTTCCGCCTATTGCGGCAGTATCGGTTACATCAGTCGCCATGGTCGCATGGATACCAGTATTACAATTCGTACCTTAGTAGCGGAACAAGGTAAGTTGTTCGCTTGGGCTGGTGGCGGCGTGGTAGCAGACAGTCAATGCGATGCGGAATATCAAGAGACGTTAGATAAACTGTCTAAGATTCTGCCAATCCTGCAGTAAGTAAAATGAAAGATAAAAGAGAGGAGAACAATGATCTCCTCTCTTTTGAATAAGCGATTGTTAGTGCGCAGTGAACACGCACTTTGGGTCCCCTTTGACGCCGACTTCACGCATTGCTTTTTTCTTGTTACCGGTTAAGTTTTCACTGTCAGCCACTTTAACATCATTCGTTCAACATCATCAGCGGTGTAAGGCTTGGTGAGAATGTCATTCATGCCACTCACTAAGCACTTCTCTCGCTCTTCCAATGTCGTACCGGCAGTAAGCGCCACAATGGGCGTCGCTAGGCCTTGCTCTCGTAAATAGTGAGTCGCCTCATAGCCATCCATTTCTGGCATGCGACAATCCATGAATATCAGATCATAGTCTTGCTGGCTAACCGCCTGAAGCGCCTCCACACCATTGTTTCTCACCTCCGGTGTGACTTGTAGCTTTTTCAACATTTGATTGATGATGACCTGATTCATGCGTATGTCATCGACCACCAGCACTTTTAGTGCTGCCCAATCCAGTTGATGACGCTCAACCTGTTCAGAGTGTGGCTCGAGTAACGGTTCATCACTCGCTGGCAGTGGGATGGCAAAATGGAAGCAAGACCCTTTACCTAACTCACTGCGAAAGCCGATCTCTCCTCCCATAAGGCGACAAAGGTTTCGACAAATGGCCAACCCCAACCCCGATCCTTCATAGTTGCGCTTGCTACTGCGGTCTGCCTGGACAAACGGGTCAAATAAGGTGCTTTTGGCCTGCTCGGCGATGCCAATACCAGTATCTTCTATTTCCACTGACAGCACATCGTCTTGCCAATGAGTGCGAAACGTAACGGCTCCTTGTTGGGTAAACTTGATCGCGTTGCCAATCAAGTTCACCAAAATTTGTTTGATTCGCTCAACATCTCCGCATACGCAGCGAGGCATGCCAAACTGTTTCTCAATGTGAAAGCCAATCTGTTTTTCGCTCGCTTTGGCGGCAAATATCCCGACGATGGACTCCTCTACCTCTCGCCAACGAAACACTTTCGGCACAATTTCCATCATGCCGGCATTCATTTTGCTGAAATCGAGCAGATCATTGATGATGACTCGCAGCAGTTCTCCCCCCTGACGTAGGTTTCTTAGATAGAGTTGCTGCTCATCATTGAGGTAGGTGTTACCCAGCAGTTCAGCGCTGCCTAATACCCCATTTAACGGGGTACGTAGCTCATGATTGATCATCGCGACAAACTCTTTGGTCGCTTTCTCTGACTCTTCTGCTCGCTTACGTAGCTCCGTTTCTCGCTCCATCCAGAGCTGACGATTGAGAGCATTGCTGACCAAATCAGCGATCAGGCAGAGCTGGTTGGAAATAAAATCGAGATCGATATCGAAGTGATCAATGGTGAAGACCATGCTGCCAACAGGTTCACTTTCTAAAATGATGGGAATGCAAAGCGCGTCGCCAAACCACTCAGCACGCGTTCGGCTATCGTCAGCTCGATAGAGAAACCCCGTCGGCTTCAGCCCATATTCAAGACTTTTGAGCGTCGTTAGGATGGGCTTATCCAGCTTCAACCACGCTTGACGAATCACCGACGCACGAGAAAGACGCTCCAATAGATTGGCCAATAATAAATCATCGATACCATCGACAATGAAGACTCGACCAAACGTGATTAAGGTGTCATCAATTTGCTGCTCAAACTCAAACTTGAAAAGCTGTTGTTCCGATTTTAACTCCAACTGCTTCAACGCCAGTTTGAGTTGTTGATTGGATTGGTAAAGCTCCAAGCTTTTTTCTTCCAACAGCCTTTCCGCTTCTTTTCTTGAGGCGATGGCGCGTTGGAGTTTGCGATTGAGATGCAAAGAATCATCCATCTTGTTTACCCTTCACCAAAGCAACATTGAAACGAACGTGACTCCCTGTCGGGTTGAGTGTCTCCATCTGTATCGCTAGCTCTTCGCCAAAATGCTTGGCACACCCTCTCATCAATCCAAGGCAAACATGCCCCATACAACGCGCGCTTTTGTAGTCAAACACCATCTTCATTCGATCTTGTTCTATGAAGATAAATTCCGGCGGCTTGGCATCGGGGTAAAGTTTCTTCACCTCAACATGGATGTACTCTTCCACATGGCGAATAAACTGAAAGGTTGAATGGCATTGATGCAAGCTTGAACGATTGGAAATAGACGCCAATAAGTTATCGAACACCGCCTCACCGAAGACCTCTTGCAGCTGCTCAACGGGAAGCCCCGTCACCTGGCTAAGATGCACAATCAAACTGACCAGTTTTCGGTGGTCGTAGCTCCCTACTGCGGTGTAGATGCCTTGGTCATTGGCTCTATCCAAAATGTCATCCAAAACCGCCAAGCCAAACTTTTCTTCGACCAATTCCAAAAATTCAGTGAAAATGATTCCCTTCATTTTTTGCGCTACCCTGTAATTAGACGCTATGCCAAATAAGCATGGTGTATAAAGTAGGTTTGATCAAATGACGGGCAGAGGTAATACCTTGTTTGAGCTTAATAAAAATCAACTATTACAATCTTTTCAGTTCAATCTGCCTCGCGGTTATCACGCAGAGTCCACCGCGCGTGTTGCACACTTGAAAGGCAGTAAACTCCGCGATGCCGCCGTGTTAATTGGCTTTGTTGAACGAGAGCAAGGCTTGAATGTAATTTTGACTAAACGCGCTTCTCATCTGAAACATCATCCGGGACAAATCAGCTTTCCCGGTGGCAAGTACGAAGAAAGTGATAGTTCTTTACAAGCAACGGCGTTGCGCGAGACCCGCGAAGAGATAGGAATTGCACCAGATGCGATCTCCATTTTTGGCCAAATGCCGGAGTTGGTAACCGTCAGCCGATTCAAAGTCACACCCATATTGGCGTTTGTCGAACCAAATTATCAAATCGTCATTGATAAAAATGAGGTCGATGAGGTGTTCGAAGTTCCCGCCAATCACCTACTTGATACGCAGAAACTGAAAAGTGCCCAGTTTCGCGTGAATCAATCTCATCATCGAGTCTTTGCCATTCCCTATCAGCAGCATTTTATCTGGGGGATGACTGCCCAGATAATCCAAGCCATGCAGCAACAAATTATGAAGCGAGGTTAAGAGTTGTTAACGGCCTCATTACCAAACATCAGGTTAGTTATTTTAATCTCCGCCAAAGCAAACGTTTGGCATGAGAACATTTTGTACAAACACCCATTCAAATTAGTTTTTCTAATGCCACGCATTAGCAATCATCACGTGTAGCACATCATTTTCGTGATAATAAACAGGTTTTTGACATATCATTCAATAAGCACGAGCAATACATGATTTAGATCTAATTTTCTTGCAACAAAAAAGTGCAGAATTGCGGCCGACTTATTTCCTGTTCCCAAAATGAGTAATCAAAAATGAAAACAACTTCAACTGCGGCTCCTGCCGTACAATCTTCTAGTAAGTTTACTTACAAAGATTTCACTTGGTGTCTGTCCCTTTTCGGTACAGCGGTAGGTGCTGGTGTACTTTTCCTTCCAATTAAAGCAGGTGCTGGCGGCTTCTGGCCATTAGTTATGCTAGCGCTACTTGCAGCACCAATGACTTGGTTCGCTCACAAATCTCTCGCTCGTTTCGTTCTTTCTGCTAAGAACCCAGAAGCGGACATCACTGACACTGTAGAAGAGCACTTTGGTAAGACTGGCGCAAACCTTATTACTTTTGCCTATTTCTTCGCTATCTACCCAATCGTTCTGATTTACGGTGTTGGTATCACAAACACAGTGGACTCTTTCCTTGTTAACCAAATGGGTATGGAATCCATTCCACGTCCACTGCTATCTGGCGCATTGATCCTTGCAATGACCGCTGGTGTGGTATTTGGTAAAGAACTGATGCTAAAAGCAACATCTGCAATGGTTTACCCACTAGTATTCGTTCTTCTTGCACTTTCTGTCTACTTGATCCCAGATTGGAACACGTCGATGATGCAAGTAGCACCGGATTGGTCTTCTATGCCTGTTGTCGTATGGCTAGCAATTCCTATTATCGTGTTCTCATTCAACCACAGCCCAATCATCTCTCAGTTCTCTAAAGAACAGCGCCTACAGCATGGTGACAAAGCGGTTCAGAAAACCGATGCGATCACTGGCGGTGCAGCGATGATGCTAATGGGCTTTGTTATGTTCTTCGTATTCTCTGTTGTACTGTCTATGTCTCCAGAGCAACTGGCTTCTGCGAAAGAGCAAAACATCTCTGTACTTTCTTACCTAGCGAACGTACATGAGTCTCCACTGATCTCTTACCTTGGTCCACTGGTTGCGTTTGCAGCGATCACCTCTAGCTACTTCGGTCACTTCCTTGGTGCACATGAAGGTTTAGTTGGTCTGATCAAATCTCGTTCAAATAGCCCTATCAGCAAGATCGAGAAAGCGTCGCTACTGTTCATCGTTATCACCACTTGGATCGTGGCTATCGTTAACCCAAGTATCCTAGGCATGATTGAAACAATGGGCGCACCAATGATTGCGGCAATCCTGTTCCTAATGCCTGTATTTGCAATGCAAAAAGTGCCAGCGATGGCGAAGTACAAAACTTCAGCAGCTGTGCAGATTTTCACAGTTATCTGTGGTCTTGCTTCTATTACTTCTGTAATCTACGGCGCTCTTTAATCTCACTCCCCCTGTAAGATGAGAATAAAGACAAAAGCATAACGATAAGATAAAGCCTCCCTCCTCCTTGGGAGGCTTACTTTTGAGGTAATCAAAATGATTAGTGTATTTGATATCTATAAGATCGGCGTTGGTCCTTCAAGCTCACACACTGTAGGTCCAATGAAAGCGGGTAAAGAGTTTATTGATGATCTTCGCGCAATGGGAAAATTACGTGACATCACTAAAATCACCGTTGATGTTTATGGTTCATTATCACTGACAGGGAAAGGTCACCATACGGATATCGCCATCATCATGGGTCTTGCTGGTAACACACCAGAGAAGGTGGATATCGATTCCATTCCGGGCTTTATTGCTCGTGTAGAAGAAACTGAACGCCTGCCAGTTGGCATGCATTGTCATACCGTTTCATTCCCTCGTGAAGGCGGAATGAACTTCCACAAGACCAACCTTGAGTTACACGAAAACGGCATGCAAATCCACGCTTGGATTGATGACGAAAAAGTATACTCAAAAACCTACTACTCAATCGGTGGTGGTTTCATCGTGGATGAAGAGAACTTTGGTAAAGACAACAACAGCTCTATCAAAGTCCCTTATGAGTACATCTCAGCGGAAGAGTTAGTCAACCAGTGTAAAGAGCACGGTTTGTCTATCAGCGCACTTGTGATGAAAAACGAGCACGCTCTGCACTCAGATGAAGAGACTCGTACTTACTTCGCAAACATTTGGCGCACCATGCGCGAGTGTATGGAGCGTGGTATGAACGAAGAAGGCATTCTACCTGGTCCACTGCGTGTTCCTCGTCGTGCTGCTTCACTTCGCCAGTTGCTGCTAACCTCAGAAAAAACCTCGAACGATCCTATGGCCGTGGTTGACTGGGTAAACATGTTCGCTTTCGCGGTAAACGAAGAGAACGCAGCGGGCGGTCGAGTCGTAACAGCACCCACTAACGGTGCATGTGGCATCATCCCAGCCGTTCTTGCGTACTACGACAAGTTCATCCAAACAGTAACAGAGAAAGATTACATCCGTTACTTTGCTGCTTCGGGTGCGATTGGCGGTCTGTACAAACGTAACGCTTCTATCTCTGGCGCTGAAGTCGGCTGTCAAGGCGAAGTAGGCGTAGCGTGTTCTATGGCAGCAGCTGGCCTTGCTGAGCTTATGGGCGGTAGCCCAGAGCAAGTGTGTATGGCAGCAGAAATCGCTATGGAGCACAACCTTGGCCTAACGTGTGACCCTGTTGCAGGTCAGGTACAGGTTCCATGTATCGAGCGTAATGGTATTGCGGCGGTGAAAGCGATTAACTCAACGCGTATGGCACTTCGTCGCTCTTCTGCACCTCGTGTCTCTTTGGATAAAGTGATTGAGACGATGCTGGAAACGGGCAAAGACATGAACGCGAAATACCGTGAAACATCACAAGGTGGCCTGGCCATTAAAGTGATTTGCTAATATCCACAGCGTAATAAGATTTGAGCCCAGGAAATGACCTGGGCTTTTTTGTTCTGTTCTCTGTGCATCATTCCAAGCATTTTTTCGCCTTTAGATCGCTCATTTTCCCTGATTACTACGCTCTGAATCGTTTCATTTATAAAACTATAAAAAATTCTAAAACCATAACTATATCCAATTGTTTAGGATATCCCCGTAAAAAATCACATCCCAAGCCACAATTTATTGATAACGTAGCCAAAAATTTAATTTGGAGCCCCACAACACATGATTAGGTTTGAACTAGGAAACCAAATCTGCGTTTGCTTGTCCGAAAACGAAATTTCACTAGAGCTCAATAACACACTCCACGACGCCATTCCCGTTACACCAAATGAGTATGCCATTCTGTCGATTATCGCAGCACACGGTAGCCTAAATGCCCCCGTCAGTCAGCGCTCTGTCGAGAGAAAAATCACTCAGCAGTACAAGGTGGCACTGCCCGAAAATGGGTTTAAAAATGCGGTGGCCGCTTTGAGAAAGAAGTTTCGCAAGCTCACGGAAGATCATTTCATCACCCATAAAAACATCATCGAAAACATTCATCGGACAGGATATTTCATCCCATTTCTTATGCAGCATCACTACGACAACGGCCTTTATCAGCAAGAGCGCATTAATCGACACACCAAAAACAGTGTCTGGAAAGCGCTGGCCATTGGGCTAAAGAACCGCAAGATCTACTCTGACATCACGCTAGTCATGTTGGTAACGGCATTGATTTTTTTCGCCGTATGCTATTACGCGATTAACAGTATTGTGCGGCATAACTACCTAGACAGCTCACTCGACATTGCGCAAAACCTGTCTGAAATGAGCTGTTTTGCCAACGAAGCGGCGCTAAGAGAGCAATTTGACAATGTTAAGTTAGTGGAGTCGAGCATGATGCTCGATAGATTCAACATACGATGCTTGATCACGCCAGAGACGGTTTCTCCAGTCAGTGAAAAAGCCTTCAACGAATGGAGCAAAAATGAAAACTACACCACCCAAGCCTATGAACTCAATGACGCTGTGGTGCTGGTGCGAGTCAAAAACATCAATCTTTCAAACAGCGTCGAAAATCATATCTCACGCTTTTTCCTCGCGGGAATGAAACTCTCCACCAACACGGGTACGTCCCTTGAGATTGGCAATACCAAAGAGCGCTTTTTTCATTTTAAAACTGACAACAACGGCTACAAGGAAGTATTTTATGTCTCTGGCCCGTTTCAGAGCATCTTGGCTTTAAGTACGTTCTTTTTGTGTGTGCTTCGATACAAGTCGATCCAAGCTTTTCTGTATTATCTTCTCGCTATTCGACATTTTAGTATCCGCCTAGAGCCGATTTATAACACTTCGACACAGAAAACCATCCATTTTGAAGCCTTATCCCGATTTAAGGTCAAAAACACTCAAAAGTTCATTGAAACCCTAATTGGTAATGGCCTGTTGCTGACTCATACTATTCTGGTTCTTCGGGCCATTTATGCTAACCAACCATCACTTAAAGTGCCGATTAGCATCAATGTCTGCCCCTCTTTACTGCAAGGACACAATTTCTCCGCCCTTTATCGTGAGCTCTCCAGTCTCGATTGCCGTTTGCTGACGATTGAAATAACCGAGAATGCCTCTATGTATTACACTGCCGAAATTTACCAAAATGTGGCCAAGCTAAAGCAGCTCGATTGCAAAATCAGCATTGATGACTTTGGGACAGGCAATAATAACGTCGCCTTGATCAGTAAGATTAATCCTGACTATCTCAAAATCGACCGCGAGTTTGTAATTGGGGTAAAAAGTGATGACAAGAAAATTGAAACACTAAGACAACTAATTGCCATGGGCAAAACCTACCACTGCACTGTGATTGTTGAAGGCGTTGAAACGGCCGACAGCGCCCATTTGCTCACCACCCTTGGGGCTTATGTGCATCAGGGTTATTACTACCCACTTCACTATTAATACTTTGCTTGTCACGGTGAGTGTCATTTCATCAACGGCACAATCACCGTGAACAAACTTTGCACGAAATGGAAGCTAGCATTGTTGAAGCCAATTATGAATACAATCAAATACCTAGACGATAGCATTGATTGGAATTTATAATGCAGCCTCGCACTTATCGTTTCGCTAGTTACTGTCATGATTGCAATAAAGCCTACTAAGCTACGAGATTTCGCCAGCTTGATGCAATTGGATGTGCATGAAGAACAAAAAGGATTTTTTAAGGTTCATCGCGGCTTTCCGGGGAAAGCCGCTTTAATCTTTAAGAAGAAGTAATCTGTATCTCGATAGCCATATCCCATCCGCTTGATTAACTTTATCTTGTTATTTATCCCTTCAAGCGTACAGGTGTTCAGGGGTAGCTTGCTGAAGCAGTAATCCCATCAAGGTATGGACGGAGCTTTCGAGCGAACTCTTTTAGCGGCTTAATCCCACTCTCATTCACTTGCTCCCACCATACCTGCCATAGGTTTTTAGCCTGAAGTTCCGATCCGCAGCGCCACAGTTCCTTTAATTGCGCACCCAGTAAGTAGGTTGTCATCAGATCCTGATTCATATTCAATATTTCAGTGAGATAGCTTTCCTGTTGCGTATTTAAATTATCCCTATTTTTCAATAACACCCAGCGAGAACGCTTGACCCATTGCCTTGCTTTTTTATCTTGTTTTAGCTTATTGGCTTGGTCGACTCTGACTCTATCCATCACTTCGCGACCGAATTTAGCAACAACGTGGAACAAGTCGTAAATGATACGGGCATTTGGGCAATGCTCTTGGACTTCAAGGTCAAAAGCCGTATTCATATCCATTGCTACCGCTTCGATGTTTTTGCCATGCTCACCTAACTGCTCGAAGAACGGTCGAATATCCTTACGGCTTCGGCCCAGTCCAATCCAGATAACCTGATGGCTTTTAGCGTCAGCAATGACGGTGGCATAACGATGTCCCTTAAAAATCGCGAACTCGTCCATGACGAGTTGCCTTAATTCACCCCATTTAACTTGCGGTACTACTTGTTGAAGTCGACGCTTATCTATCTCTTTGATTGTGTGCCAATGAACACCTGTCAATTGGGCAATATGCTTAATGGGCAACAGCGGCAACAACTGTTCTATATAGTTTCGTAGACGATTGGTGATACGAGCATAAGGCTCTAACCAAGATAATCGTTCCGTTTTAATACCGCAGTGACTACACTTAATGCGTCGAGTTTGGACGGACAGTTCAACGGGCATTCCAAGCAGTGTCGCTTCTTTCACGTTGCGCCACTGATACTCATGTACGGCTTGAGCTTTAAGTCCACACGGGCACTTAGCGATAGAGTTCGGTTCGAGAGTGAGCTTCATCAATGATGCAGTCTGATGAGACTTTACAATATGAAAGCCTTCCCAGAATGAAGATAGGAAAGTATGATTCGACATGAGAACGGTAGTTTGTGTAGGTTTTTTTTGGCGATAAAACTCTATCACTTACTACCGTTTTTGTTTTGGCTTCCCGCTTATCCGCGATGAACCTTTTTTAAGCCTTTTGAGCAGGCTTATCAAAAACGCCATAAGTCCGAAGCGTTTTTTACGATTTATTCGGACAGTTCGACGGTTGGTTATTTGGTCATTGATAAAGGGTTTTCTCAGCACGCGCCATTTGCCAAACGCCATGAGCTGGGGCTGAACTACCTGATGATTGATCGTCAATACCAACGTCAAGGTATAGGAACTGAGGCACTGAAGAAGCTGTTTGTGTACGCGTACACCATTGATCCAGAGAGTAATTCTCTCTGCCTGACTGTGCCAAATAGCCACAAAACGGCCAATGAGTTTTTCCTCTCCGCTGGCTTTACCAATACCGATAAAGTCATCTATGGCGAAGTAGAAAAAGAGTGGATTTTACGCCACCCATTGGGATAGGCGTTTTAACACAGCTCAGAAACAACAAAGGCAAGCTTCATGCTTGCCTTTGTTTCAATTTTCTAAGGGCGATTACTCACCTTTGTAGATACAGCCTGCGGTGCAAGTTTCCTTGATTTCCACTTTGCTCAGTAGTGGTAAATTTGGCTTAAGTTGTTGCCAAATCCATTTTGCCAATACTTCGCTGGTTGGGTTTTCTAGGCCTTCAATATCATTTAAGTAATAGTGATCTAAGCGGTTATAAATCGGTTTAAACGCCGCTTTGATTTCAGCAAAGTCCACTACCCAGCCAGTATGCGGATCCACTTCACCTTCAACATATAAACGAACTAAGAATGAATGGCCATGTAGGCGACCACATTTATGACCTTCAGGAACATGTGGAAGATGATGGGCAGCTTCAAACATGAACTCTTTATACAATTCGGTTCTCATCACGATACTCAGGCTTTTTCAAAGAGTGGCAATACTAAGGATTAATTATAGGGGTGACAAGCGTTGGCTGTGAATATCGAACAATAATCTCCTGCCAAACGTTTAGCTATATGGACTAGACCTAAGTCGCATGTCGGAATAATGACCATTACGTCAATAATACGTTCACAACGTACTCACATCACATTTACAAAAACCTTATTTTGTCTATGGTCACACTGCAGAAATCTCATGATCGCGACACTTTAAACGTCAGCTTAAAATATTGAGGTCTATTCCAAAACTCAATTATAAAAACTATGCGCTCAACCATAACCTTCAAATTACTTGTCGCCCTTATCACCGTCTTTACCTTTGTCCTAGCGGTATCGACAGCCTATCAATATTACCAACAAAAACAGCTTATTAACTCTGTTTTAAGTGAACAACTGCACGACAAAGCCAGCAACTATTTCGACAGCCTAAATATGATGATGATCACGGGGACTATGGCCCAGAAGGAGACATTGCGACAAAAAGCCCTCGCCCAAGAAGGTATTGAGCAAGTCCGTGTATTACGCAGTGAGTTGGTGAGTAAGTTGTATGGCCCGGGCCAAGCGAATCAGGCTCCACAAGATGACATCGATCAGCGCGCGTTAAATGGTGAGTTGGTGATCGAACCTGTGGAAGCCGATTGGGGCAAAGGTTTGGTCGTCGCTCTGCCAATGAAATCCAGCGAGAATTACCGAGGCACCAACTGTGTGGCCTGTCATA
Source organism: Vibrio vulnificus NBRC 15645 = ATCC 27562 (assembly GCF_002224265.1). Classification (NCBI taxonomy): domain Bacteria; kingdom Pseudomonadati; phylum Pseudomonadota; class Gammaproteobacteria; order Vibrionales; family Vibrionaceae; genus Vibrio; species Vibrio vulnificus. Next base: position 2,755,598 of record NZ_CP012881.1, on the reverse strand, counting down.
TGGCTGCAGAAGGCGAAGTCTTGGGTGCAATTCGTTTGGAATACAACTTAAGCCATGTCAATTCGATGATTAATAAGCAAGCGATGTTTGCCATTGCGATTATGTCTTCGATTGCTTTTGTGGGCTTTTTGATCACCATGACTCTGATCCGCAAAATCATTGTCCGCCCTATTCAAGCCACATCGCACTTTATGACTAAAGTGAGTAAAAGCAAGGATCTCGCCCAACGCGTTACTATCACTCAAAATGACGAGGTTGGCATGCTTGCCACATCAATTAACTCCTTTATGGACACGGTCACAGAGAGCCTTAATCAAGTACAATCGACCTCTCACTCGCTCGCTAACTCAGCGACCCGCCTAACGCATGTGGCCCAACGCACCGACTCTGCGGCAAACAACCAACAACAAGAAACCAGCGATGTGCAACACGCCATCGAAGCGATGCAACATCAGCAGCTCGAAGTCGAACAAGCCACCGTCAATGCAACCGAGTTGGTGAATCACACCGTGGAAGTGGCAACCACCAGCTCCAACCAAGCGCACAATGCCAGTGAAGAGATCAAAAATCTCGTCGGCGATATTGATAAAGTGCGAGACCGGATTTCAGAGCTCAATGCGCAAACCGATGAGGTTTCGTCAATTTTAAGTGTGATTCACGCCATTGCCGATCAAACGAACCTGCTGGCATTGAATGCCGCTATTGAAGCCGCTCGCGCCGGAGAACAAGGCAGAGGCTTTGCCGTGGTTGCCGATGAAGTACGCAGCCTAGCGTCACGCACTGCCGTCGCCACAGGCGATATCGGCTCCATCATCGCTCAGTTCCAGCAAGGCAGTTCCGACTCTCTGCGCGCGGCAGCGCAAGTCTCCAAGCATGCCCACCAGCGCTCTCTTGAAGTGGAAGCCTTGTCTGACACCATGCGCAAAGTGGTTGAGGAGATGCATCAAGTCCTCTCGCACACCAAGCACATTCAATCGCAAACGCAAGCAACGAGCCAATCCAGCCTAGCGATTCAAGCCAAAATAGGCACCATCACCCAACACGCCGATGACACCTCGCATTCCGCGAGCCATACGCGTGATATCTCCGTCGAGTTAGAACAGCTTTCAGAGCATCTAGAGCAATTAATCAACCAATTCACCCTCAGCAACCGCTCGTTTCAGTCGAAATGAAAGAATTTCTTGGCTGGAATGAACATTAAAGGTTGAAGCTAGCGAATTGACAGGTAATATGTTCCGATGAATCTGTAAAATTCTATCCAACCCAATGTTTCGCTTAATTTTTGAACGCTTACGTTTTTGGCAAACATTGGGTTGTATGTTTACCTCAATGGAGATTATTTAAAACATGACTTACGCGCCTGTAAAAGACGTATTAAGCGGTAAGCTGGCAGTGGACAGTGAAGTCACTGTACGCGGCTGGATCCGTACACGTCGTGATTCCAAAGCTGGAATCTCTTTCCTTGCCATCTACGACGGCTCTTGTTTCGACCCGATTCAGGCCGTGGTCCCAAATAATCTTAATAATTATAACGACGAAGTACTCAAGCTAACGACTGGCTGCTCTGTTGAAGTAACGGGTAAGATTGTGGCTTCGCCTGCCGCTGGTCAAGCGTTTGAGCTTGCAGCGACTGACGTAAAAGTGGTTGGTTGGGTTGAAGATGCAGATACCTACCCAATGGCGAAAACACGCCATTCTATCGAATACCTACGCGAAGTAGCTCACCTACGTCCACGTACTAACGTGATTGGTGCAGTTGCACGTGTTCGTCACTCATTGTCTCAAGCAATCCACCGTTTCTACCACGAGCAAGGCTACTACTGGCTATCGGCTCCGCTTATCACCGCCTCTGACTGTGAAGGCGCTGGTGAGATGTTCCGTGTGTCAACACTGGATCTTGCGAACCTACCTCGTACTGAGAGCGGTGACGTTGATTTCAACGAAGATTTCTTCGGTAAAGAGACATTCCTAACCGTTTCTGGCCAGCTAAACGGCGAAGCGTACGCATGTGCATTAAGCAAAATCTACACATTCGGCCCGACTTTCCGTGCTGAAAACTCAAACACCAGCCGCCACCTAGCGGAGTTCTGGATGGTTGAGCCAGAAGTCGCGTTTGCTGATCTGAACGATATCGCGAAACTGGCTGAAGACATGCTGAAATACGTTTTCGCTGCCGTACTTGAAGAGCGTCGTGATGATCTTGAGTTCTTTGCTAGCCGTATCGACAAAGATGTCATCAATCGCTTAGAGCAGTTCGTGACTTCTGATTTCGCACAAGTGGATTACACAGACGCGATTCAAATCCTATTGGATTCTGGCCGTGAGTTCGAGTTCCCAGTTGAATGGGGTATCGACATGTCTTCTGAGCATGAGCGTTTCTTAGCAGAAGAGCACTTTAAAGCTCCGGTTATCGTGAAAAACTACCCGAAAGACATCAAAGCATTCTACATGCGCATGAATGAAGATGGCAAAACGGTTGCCGCGATGGACGTACTTGCACCAGGCATCGGCGAAATCATCGGTGGTTCACAGCGTGAAGAGCGTTTAGACGTACTGGATGCTCGTATGGTTGAAATGGGTATCGACCCAGAACACATGAACTGGTATCGCGACCTACGCCGTTACGGCACTGTACCGCACGCTGGTTTCGGTTTAGGCTTCGAGCGTCTTGTTTCTTACGTAACAGGCATGGGCAACGTACGTGACGTGATCCCATTCCCACGTACACCACGTAACGCAAACTTCTAATTTTTCTTGCTTCTCAGCCGGATCAAAAAAAGCTTCTCATCAGGGAAGCTTTTTTATTTTGCTTTTAAGATTTGGCGCCACTGAAAAATCCTCAAAGTTAGTTGTCACATTTCTTGCTACAAATTAGCCATTTTTGTCCCATACTGTCAGTGAAATCATGCATCTCTTAGGAGGAACAATGAAAGTTTTTACATTAGACGATCTTTCATATAACGGCGTGCATCAAGGTGTTCATAGCTGGAATCACCCTCAAGGCGACAACCCCTACTACTGGCATCCGGACTGGATCCATATCGCAGAAGACGCGACTGGAATGTATCCAAAACGCGAATTAGACGTGCCAACCGGTGAAACCGCCACAGAGCGACACGCCGCTGAAGCGATTGTCAAACATCTCAACGGTGAATAGCTTACTTGCTGTCTCAATGAGCTTGCCAATCGTTCGAAATGAGAACTTGAACAGATTGTCACAAAGACACACGATAGCAACGAGATTCACTTCACGTTATTTTTGCGCGCATCTGTTACATTTACGCAGCTTATAGTGATTATGCGCACAGCTGTCGCAAAACAAGAGATGATAAAAATGAAAAAATACAACTCAGATGACATTCAATACAAAGGCGAAACCAATGGCGTCCATAGCTGGACTGCCCCATCTGGCCAACCTTACTATTGGCATCCAGATTGGTTGCACATTGCGGAAGACGCGACTGGCTCACACCCAAAACAAGAGCTAGACGTAGAAGAGGGTTCTCAGCCAACTGAGAAACACGCGATGAAAGCGATTCTTAAACATATGAATGATTGGGCAGCGAAAAAACTAGCAAACAATCCTGACATCGAAACCAACGCAATCGAATCAGAAATCAACCTGAAGAAATAAACGCTTTCGATACACCACCTAATGAAAAAAGCACCGAATGATCGTCGGTGCTTTTTTATTTTTCGTTGTAAAAATGTATCCTTTATTGCAATGAGAACATAGAATGCTCGGTCTTTTATTTGCAACAAGAATGCTTTTGCTTGCTTGAATATTCCAAGCTGATGCGAGGCGCTCTTCTACACTAAAGTGAGAAGAAGGTTCTTTTCTTAGATCAATCAGCGTAATGCTGAAGGTAAAATTAAGCAGAGAATTGGCCAAGTCGCATTTGCTGCGAATGATAATTACAAGGGCTTACACAATGTCTCATTACAACGCGCCATTAACTTTCAAACTCTATGCGCTTGCTGCCATCGTTTTTGGTACTTATGGCGGTCGCGTATGTCCTATGCTGGCAACGCTGTCACCGCTAGAAGTGCTGTCGCACGTTTCTATTACGTTTCTTGCTGTCTTCGCAGTACGACACTTTTTCTTTGCTCAACATCGATGGGTCCGCGAACAAAAACACGCGCAGCTCGACACCATATTGTTTTTTATCGGCAGCTTACCTCTTGCCTACTACTACAACAGCCAATATGACTTCACCATTGATAGCAATTTAAAAGTACTGTTTGGTATGACGTTGTTTGGCTTTTTTACTGGATTGATCCTGCAACTCAAAGCCAAATTACTTCGCTTTGAGCTTCTTGAGAACAATGCCACTCACCAAGACACCTTGAGTGGCGAGCGACAATCGATTATCAAACAGCTCATTTTGATGATGACGCTGCTTATCATCGCGTTGACCACCATGCTGACCATGGTGGCAGTGAAAGACATTTTTTGGCTGGAACACAACCCAGAGAGATTACTCGATGGCAGTGGCAAGATCAGCATCATTAAAGAGTTCATCTATTTAGGCGTAGTACTAGGTGGATATGTCCTAGCCATTCTTCTCTTGTGGTCGAAACTCATGAAAAAGATTTTGCTGCGACAAGAGCATTCCCTGCAAGAGGTGACCAACGGTGCAATAGGATGCCGCCTTGCCGTTTTCGAGCATGATGAATTGGGTTCAATGGCGGCGCTCACCAACAAAATGTTGGATAGCCTGCAAGCATCGCAAGATGAGGTAAAAACCACTCGAGATGTGGCCATCGTCAGTCTCGCAGCGCTCGCCGAATCGCGCGACAACGAAACGGGTGCCCACATTATTCGCACGCAGGAATACGTTAAAGCATTGGCAGAGCATTTAGCCCACGCTCCACAACACGCTTCTCTGCTGACGCCAACTTACATCGATTTACTCTATAAATCCGCCCCCCTTCACGATGTGGGAAAAGTCGGTATCCCTGATAGTGTGCTACTCAAGCCAGGCAAATTAACCGACGAAGAGTTCGACATCATGAAAGGTCACCCACAAATTGGCGCTGATGCCCTCTCGATTGCTGAAAAACGCATGGGCTCCAGTTCTTTTTTACGAGTGGCCAAAGAGATCTCCCTCTCTCACCATGAAAAATGGGACGGTTCGGGTTATCCCAATCAACTGGCTGGCGAAGCGATCCCACTATCTGGTCGATTAATGGCGCTCGCCGACGTCTACGATGCACTGATTTCTAAGCGTGTATACAAACCGGCATTTAGTCATGATAAAGCCAAAGAGATCATTCTTGATGGTAAAGGCAAGCATTTTGACCCTCATGTGGTTGATGCCTTTTTAGCGGTAGAAGCACAGTTTTGTCGTATTGCAGCACAATATCAAGACTCCACAACTCATTAGACCTCTAACATCATGTTAACACCCCAATTTCTCTCGCGGTTTTGGGGTGTTTTATTAGCAAAACTCGCAATTCATTAGCACTTCTGTTTCAAATCAAATTTTTTTTAACTTTTCTACTTACAAACTGTTGTGTCCGCTATGTCTCAAAGGTATAAATAGACGGTTGCGACTGGCTCACCCTTTCGCCTCAATGTTTATCGGTTAGGCTAATGCTATTGTGTGAATGCCTGATTATGTTTCATGGTCTCGCTGGGCCCTGAAACATAAACAGACCTACCCCCTTCGATTTAACATGGATGAAGATTATGTTTGAAAAAGTAGTTGCCGCTCCCGCGGACCCGATTCTTGGCCTAACTGAAGAATTCAAAAAAGACCCTCGCGCAGAGAAAATTAACCTTGGCGTGGGTATCTACAAAACAGAACAAGGTGAAACACCTGTTCTTGCTACGGTAAAGAAAGCGGAAGCTGCGCTTGTTGAAACCGAGAAAACCAAATCTTACCTAACCATCGAAGGAACAGCAGAATACGCATTAGCGGTTCAAAAACTGCTGTTTGGTGCAGATGCTGAGCTAATCAGTGCACAACGTGCAAAAACAGCACAAGCACCTGGCGGTACTGGCGCACTGCGCGTTGCAGGCGAATTCATCAAACGCCAACTCGGCGATGTAAAAATCTGGATCAGCAACCCAACTTGGGCTAACCACCACGGTGTGTTCCGCGCAGCGGGCCTAGAAACGGTAGAATACGCTTACTACAACCCAGAAACCAAAGACAAAGACTTTGCCGCTATGCTGGCCGACCTTGAAAAAGCGTCCGCTGGTGATGTGGTACTGCTGCATGGATGTTGCCATAACCCAACGGGCATCGACCCAACGGCACAAGAGTGGGAAGCACTTGCTAAACTGGTGGCAGACAAAGGCCTACTTCCACTGTTTGACTTTGCCTACCAAGGTTTCGCGAAAGGCGTTGAAGAAGATGCGCAAGGTCTACGTACCTTCGCGAAATTCAACAAAGAGATCCTCGTAGCAAGTTCATTCTCGAAAAACTTTGGTCTGTACAACGAACGTGTCGGGGCATTCACGTTAGTGGCTGAAAGCCAAGAGATCGCGGAAACGGCATTCTCTCAAGTGAAAGCGATCATTCGCTCTATCTACTCAAACCCACCAGCGCACGGCAGTGCGGTAGTGACTCACATCCTTAACGATGCTGCGCTTCGTGCAGAGTGGGAAGCAGAAGTGGCTGAGATGCGCGATCGCATCCAAGAGATGCGCGAACTTTTTGTTGCGACACTGAAAGAAGAAGGCGTTGCTGCTGACTTTAGCTTTATCGAACGTCAAAACGGCATGTTCTCTTTCTCTGGCTTGAACAAAGATCAAGTGGCTCGCCTAAAAGAAGAGTTTGCGATCTACATCGTCGGCTCAGGTCGCATCAGCGTTGCGGGCATGACCAAATCCAACATGGGTCCGCTTTGTAAAGCTATCGCTGCGGTACTGTAATTCGCATTTCAATAAAAAAGGCCGTTTAACGGCCTTTTTTGTTGCTTCTTGCTCACGCTAATAGACCCACTTAAGGGATATGCCTGCTTCGTTAATGTAGTCTTTGCCCGCATCTCGGTACTTGTAAAAAGCGCTACTGCCGAATCGTTCTCCCCACTGATAAGCAACCGACACCTTGGCATTGTCTTCATCGACCCAATCGCTACGTGTGAACTCACCTTCAATTTGCACACTCAGTTTGTCCGTCGCGAAATAGTGAAAACCCACTTTGCCACCACGTAACAGACCTTTCTCTGAGTTTAGTTTGGTATCTGTGCTTTTTTGTCGTTCTTCTTCTCGAAATCCTCCCAAGCCATAAAAAGCATAAACATCGAGTTTTTCGTGAAGCGCATAGCGATACCCAGCGGAAAGCAGTGCTCTATCCACTCTGACGGTATAAGAGTCTGGGTGAAAAAATTGTGCGGAATAGTTGATATTTACCAGCACATTCGAGGAATAGAGATATCCGCCTTCCACTTCAAAAAATGATGCGTTCGACCCTTCTAACCAATCCTGATTGGTCGTACCAGAACCGACCCATAATGCGATGCTGTTGTATGCCGCTTGCGTAGAAGCCGGCACATTGGCTTCCTCCGCGACACTGCTCATCGAACATAATATGGGGATGACAAACCAACCGCGTTTTATCATATTCAACCTCTTTCCTTGGCGTTTACCTAAACTAAGGGTAGAGGATATCGACAACGAAATACGCGAAGTGGCTCATTTTCCGAGAAATTTGGCTTATTGCATTTAGCCCAAAGCACAATTGCGCTACCATGGAGTGCTTATGCGTACAACGGGTCACCATAGGCTCAAAACCCAAAAGGTTTGATTATGGAAGCAGAATTAAGCGACATTCTTCACTTTCTTTCCCTTCACTCGCCCTTCAGCGAGCTGCCTCATGAAACATTGGAGCACGTCGCCCATCACATCGAAATTGGCTACTACCGCAGCCAAACTCCCATCATTAACGCCGGCGACGAGATCCACGAGCTGTTTCTGGTCAGAAGTGGCGTGGTGGAAGTGTATAGAAGAAATGGCGAACTCTATAATCGTCTCGATGAAGGGGCGCTGTTTGGACAAATGGGCCTATTGACCAATAACCGCGTACGCTTCCCCGTAACGGCAATCAAAGATTGCTTGGTATACACCATTCCCGAAGCGATATTTCAGCAGTTGTATGAACAGCACGATTGCTTCGCTGACTTTGTGGAAGTGGAACAAACCACACGGCTTCGCCAAGCGGTGAAAGGGGTAAATGAGGCGAATGATCTCACCACCTCCAAAGTGCGCACCCTACTCACTCGAACCGCCCCCACCATTGATGCCAGCGCGACCATTCAAACCGCAGCGCAAAGAATGGCCGATGAACAAGTCTCTTCGCTTTTGGTGTTACAAGCACCCCACGAAGAAAACCACGATCCTATCGCAGGCATCGTTACCGACCGAGATTTGTGCACTCGTGTGGTGGCTCAAGGAAAATCCCCCAATGAACCCGTGGCATCGGTTATGACGCCACAGGTGATTCGATTGGATCACAATGCCTACGTCTATGAAGCAATGCTCACGATGTTACGCCATAACGTTCATCACTTGCCCATTTTGCAAGGCAACCGACTGCTGGGCATTATTGAAGCGACAGACATTGTCCGTTATGAATCGCAAAACTCTCTGCTGCTCGTTAGCCGGATATTCCAGCAACAAAGCTTTGAAGGGTTAGCGCAAATCGCCCAAGAAGTGAAAGCCAGTTTCGTGCGTTTGGTCAACGAGGATGCCAACTCACATATGGTCGGCAGTGCGATGTCGGTGATTGGACGAAGCTTTAAGCAGCGCATTATCGAACTGGCTGAAGAAGAATTGGGGCCTCCCCCCATCCGATACTGTTTTTTGGCGCTGGGGTCGATGGGACGCGACGAGCAACTGCTGGTGACCGATCAAGATAACGCGATTATTTTGGATGACAGCTATCAAGAAAGCGTACACGGCCAATACTTTGAGCAGCTTGCTCATATTGTGTGTGATGCGCTCAATGAGTGCGGCTATCAGTATTGCACTGGTGATATTATGGCCACTAACCCGATCTGGCGTATGACTAAGGCCCAATGGCGAGATTGCTTTGCCGATTGGATTGACGATCCTAATCCCAAAGCGCTGCTCAACGCATCGATTTTCTTTGACCTTGACGGTGTGTCCGGCCAAGTCGCATGGGCGGACCAACTGACCGAGTTTGTCGTCAAACGTGCCAAAGGCAATCCACGTTTTCTGGCCTGTTTAGCAAGAAATGCCTTGAATCGAACCCCACCGTTGGGATTTTTCAAAGATTTTGTGATGGAAAAAGACGGTCGACATAACAACTCGATCAACTTAAAACGTCGAGGCACCGCACCTTTGGCCGATTTGATTCGTGTCCACGCGCTTGCCGTCGGTTCAACGGCGAAAAACTCCTTTGAACGTCTTGATGACATTATCGATGCGGGCATATTGCCTAAAGGTCGTGCGCAAAATCTTAAAGATGCCTTGGAGTTCATCTCCATGGTGCGGATCCGCCATCAAGCTATCGATGTGGCAAATGACAGTGAACCCGACAACAACATTGAGCCGGAAAATCTGTCCGACTTTGAGCGCCGAACGTTAAAAGATGCGTTTCAGATTCTAAGTAACGCGCAGAACTTCTTGAAGTTTCGTTACCAAGCCTCTAGCCATTTTAAGTAGCTTATGATCTCTTTACTCAAACCCACCAAGCTTGAATGGCAGCACAAATTCCTGCAAAAGCAGCAGCGAGTTGCCGATGCGCGCTTGCGCCGATTTTATCAATCACCACCCGTCTCGGGCGAGACAGTGATAGGCTCAACACCACTGGTGGCCTTAGACTTTGAAACCACTGGCTTAAATCCCAATCAACACGATATTCTTTCTATTGGGCTGGTACCCTTTGATTTACACCGAATACGGCTGCAACAAGCACGCTATTGGACAGTCAAACCGGAAGACCAGTTGCATGAAGAGTCCGTCGTCATTCATGGTATTACGCACAGCAAAGTTCAGCGCGCGCCCGACTTAATCGACGTACTGGATGAAGTGCTTGATTGCCTAGCGGGTAAAGTGGTGGTGGTTCACTACCAACATATTGAGCGACCATTTTTTGATAGCGCGTTACGTAAGCGAATCAATGAAGGCATTGAGTTTCCCCTGATCGACACCATGGAAATTGAAAGTCAGTGGGCAAAACAGCAATTTGGCGGCTGGTTGAATCGACTCAAAGGGAAATCGCTGCCTTCAGTCCGCTTAGCCCAAAGTCGTCGTCGCTATGGTCTACCCGATTACTCCGCGCACCACGCTCTTACCGATGCCATTGCCACCGCCGAGCTGTTCCAAGCACAGATCGCCCATCATTTTTCCTCGCAAACGCCTGTTTCGGCGCTGTGGCGATAGCCAAGGCAAAAACCAAGAACAGCGATATCCAAGAGCGCAGAATAATCCTCAAGTTTCGAGCATAAAAAAGGAGCTGAATGACCAGCTCCTTTTTGGTGTGTAGCAACAGCGCTTACAGTTTGAAGCGTCGGATTTCCTGTTCCAGCTCGTGTGAGAGCTCAGAAAGCATCGCAGCTTGAGAAGCTGCTTGCTGCGCTTCGTACGCGAGCTCGTTAGAGACGTCGCGGATCCCTTCGGTATTACGTGTGATCTCGGTGGTAACAGAGGCCTGCTCTTCTGCCGCCGACGCGATTTGCGTGGCCATATCACTGATACGCTCAACAGCGGTATGGATTTGCGTCAAGCTCACCGCCGCCGAGTTTGCATCATCAACGCTGGTGCCCGCAAGCTGGCGACTGTCGTCCATAATACCCACCGCTTGAACGGTTGTGCCTTGCAGCATTTCAATCGTGTGTTGGATTTCTTTGGTCGAAGCATGAGTACGTTGACTTAGCACGCGGACTTCATCAGCCACCACGGCAAAACCACGACCTTGCTCACCCGCACGCGCCGCTTCAATCGCTGCGTTCAGTGCCAGTAAGTTGGTCTGCTCAGCAATCCCTTGAATGGTAGAAAGAATGGTGTTGATGGCATTGCCGTGTGCTTCCAACTCTTGGATAACACTGGTTGCCACTTGCACTTCTTTCGCCAAGTTTTGGATCGAACCTTGAGTTTGTGTCACTTGCTCAGAACCATGCACACAGGCAGAAACCGCTTCTTCCGCATTTTGCGCCGTGTGGTCGGCATTGCCCGCGATCTCTTGCGTTGCAGCTGCCATTTCATTCACTGCCGTTGCCACCATGTTGATCTCATCTTGCTGATGAGAGATGCGCTGGCTACGCTCTTCCGCTCGCATTGCTGTGGTTTTTGCCTGCTCAGACAACGAAGCTGAAACGGCGCTCAACTTGCTCACCATGGTGTGCATGTTGCCGACAAAACGGTTGAAGTTTTCCGCCAGCTTGCCCACTTCATCATCACTGCGAGGCTCAAGACGTTGCGTTAGGTCGCCTTCACCTGAAGCAATCTCTTCCAGTGCTTTAGATACACGGCCTAGGTCACGGAACAAGAAGCCCACCAACCAAGAAACCGCAACAATCACCACGATGGTGATCAACACAGCTGTGATCAGCATTTCACGCAATAATCGGCTATGGCTTGCTTCCTCGGTCGCTTTGTCCATTTCAATCGCGAACATCCAAGGTGTCTCAGGCACCTTCGTGAAGTAGAAAAGCTTAGGTTTGCCGTTGATGGTCGCTTCTTCGATATTGCGTTGAGACGCAGAGCGCTCGATATCTTGCAAAGTAAATTGTTTCAATAAAGTGTTAACGGGCTTTAGCGCAAGATTTTTGTCTGGGTGTGCGAGGAAAGTGCCATCTTGTGTATCGATAAGCATCGCATGAGCATTTTCACCTGCATCGAGGTTGATAACGTCATTGATCAGTTGGTCGATAAGAACGTCAGCACCAACAACGCCCACCATTTTGCCACCACGGTTGACGGGTTCTGCAATGGTCACCAGTAGCGCATTGGTGATGGCATCTTGATAAGCAGTGGTAATGATTTGTTTGCCTGCAGCTGTGGCATCCTTGTACCAAGGACGAACACGAGGATCATAATCAGGGCGATTACGCTCTGGATGAGAGCGGTACATATCACCAGCTGGCGTACCTAAGAAGATATCGTCAAATCCGCCTGCTTTGCGCGCTTGCTGCAAGAACGGCACCACATCGCTTTCTTCACTGTAATCGTTAAACGCGCGAGCAATGTCTTTACGAATCGCAATCCAGTCAGAAATGCCTTGTGAGGCTGCCACACCCAAGCTTTCTGCTCGAGCATAAACGCCATTACGGGTTTGATCAAACAGCTGTCCAGCAGACAGCCAAGTCAAAACGGTAGCCATGATCACTACCGCCGATAGGCTTGCGCCTATGAGCTTTTGTTTCAGGGTTAATTTCATGTCGTAAGGTCTTGTTGGGGGAACAAATTTTCGCCTGCGATATTACACAGAATCCCTTATTGATGCACTAATTATTACAGCAAACAGAGTACGTTAAGTCTTTGTTATCCATGCAATTATCAGCGTCATTTTTATACCGTACGACAAATAAAAAGCCGACCATAGAGGTCGGCTAGAGATTAATGAATGCTTATTGCTTCTCGGTGCGCATACCCATAAGCAAGCTGACACACATCGCAAGCAAAATAAAGGTAAATGGCAATGCGGTAGAAATCGCCCCCGCTTGCAGTGCTTGTATCGCTTCGGTGCCACCTACCCAGAGCAAAGCAACGGCAATCGCGCCTTCCATAAAGGCCCAGAACACACGTTGCAGCACAGGTGCATCCACCTTACCGCCTGCGGTAATGGAATCGATCACCAACGAACCTGAGTCCGACGAAGTAATAAAGAACACCAACACCAACACAACTGCAATAACCGACAGTAAAGTGCCATATGGAAGCTGATCAAACATCTGGAACATCGCCAACGGAACATCGGTTAGCCCTTTGGCACCCAGCTCGCCGATGCCATTAATCACTTGGTCAATCGCCATACCACCAAACACTGACATCCAAAGCAGCGTTACCGCCGTGGGTACAATCAGTACCGCCGTCATAAACTCACGCACAGTGCGACCCTTTGATACACGCGCGATGAACATGCCTACAAACGGTGACCATGAAATCCACCATGCCCAGTAGAAGACAGTCCAACCTTGAAACCAAGCTTCGTCTTCTCGACCAATTGGATTACTCAAAGGAATAATATTTTCAATATAGGCACTTAAGGTGGTAGAAACGGAACCAACACTGACCGCCCAACCAATCAGGCCAACCAACGCTAATAGAGCAAAAGCAACCAGCATATTGATGTTACTAATGACTTTTACACCGCCATCAATACCACGAACAACCGAAACCACAGCGAGTAAAGTCACCACGGTGATCACCGCGATTTGTAGGCCAAGACCCGCTTCCACACCAAACACATGGTGAATACCGCTGGCGGCTTGTTGAGCACCCAGTCCCAACGAGGTTGCCAAACCAAACAAGGTGGCGACAACCGCCAAAATATCAACTAGATGCCCTGCCCAACCCCATGCACGATCGCCCAGCAAAGGGTAAAAAATAGAGCGCATCGACAAAGGCAAACCTTTGTTATAGGCAAAGAAAGCTAACGACAACGCAACGACACCATAAATCGCCCATGGGTGTAATCCCCAGTGGAACATGGTCGCGCCTAACGCTAATTTGGCAGCTTCTGGTGTATTCGGTGCCACATTGAGTGGTGTTTCATACCAACCCGTAAAGTAAGCCACTGGTTCAGCGACACTCCAAAACATGAGACCAATTCCCATGCCTGCGGCAAACAACATAGCGATCCAAGATAGGAAGGAATAATCCGCTACCGCATCTCGACCACCTAAACGAATCTTGCCTAACGGAGAAACGATCAAAGCCAAACAGAAGATGACGAAAATATTGCCCGACCAAATAAACAACCAGTCAAACGCGCCGATGATTTGCCATTTAATACCGTCTAAAGCGGTTTTCATCGTGTGCGCATCCAACACTAATGCAGCAACTAAAAATAGACCCACTAATCCAGCACTGATGCCGAAAACTGGGTTGTGAACATCGAACCCCCAACGCTGAACATTATCTTGTCCAACGGTGTAGTCCGTACTGTCAATACTGTACTTATCTATACCTTTTGTCATTCTCACTCACTTAACGATAACTTTTCAAAAGACACTAACTAATTTTGAAAATACAGCCCAATATTAGTTAGAGAACAACACATTTATCATTTCAAATCGGCTAATACCCTAACAGAAATCACACACAAAATGCAAATTACCACCGGATATCTGGCCTAAAACTCAATTAACGGGACAATATGACACGTAAAACGACACGACAAATAATTCGACATCTAAACATTACACAACGAAGTGAAATTTGCCAAAAGATGCGCTAAAATGAGCTTCTTATTGCCTCGTCCATTTCAAACGCCTCCCCTTGACGTATACAGGGATTCAACGACTTAGGATCGAGTCAATCGCGATATGTACAAATCCCCCCCAACAGTAAAAATCGGATAGGCTGGCCATAGTGGAAAAACATGAAGAAGTCCTGATCGCAATTCGTCAAATCATTCGCGCGATCGATCTCCATTCAAAGAAACTGAACAAGGTGTCTGGGCTGACCGCACCACAGCTTATCTTGATGCGGGCCATAAAAGATCTGGGTGAGGTGACCATCCGTCAGTTGTCTAATCACACCAACATGAGCCAAGCCACGGCGACCACTATTCTTGATCGCCTAGAAAGGAATGGTCATGTGCAGCGTGTACGTAGCCAAGAGGACAAGCGAAAGGTCCACGCGATATTGACAGAATCAGGGTCAGCGCTGCTTGCGCAAGCACCCATGCCATTGCAAGAAAACTTTGTGACTGAATTTCAAAAACTGCAGGAATGGGAGCAGTCGTTGCTACTCTCTTCAGTGCAACGCATCTCTAGTATGATGAGTGCGGAGCAAATAGACGTTGCTCCTATTCTTGAAATTGGCAACATCGCCAAAACTGAGCAAGAGTCTTAATACAACTAACCCATTGCAGGCATGTTTTCAAAGAAGACGCGATATTTGCAACATTGAATAGGGGCACTCCCCCTATTCAATCAACCCTTGCTCTAGCGCATACTTCGCCAGTTCTGCTGTCGAGTTCAAATCTAATTTATGTTTGATGTTATGACGATGCGTTTCAACCGTCCGATAGCTGATCTCCAGTAACGTCGCAATTTTCTTGCTGCTGTGTCCTTGTGCAACCAGTCTTAACACCGCTTCTTCACGACGGCTGAGTGGATTTGGCCTTTGGGCCGCGGGGACAATTTCTTGCGTGAACAAGGTTTGCGTGACGGATTCACAGAAATAGGTTGAGCCTTGGTTGACGGTCTTGATTGCTTGCACCATTTTCTCCGCTGATATTTCTTTGAGCATGTAACCAACAGCGCCCTCTTGCATCACCTTCATGATGTATTCGCGATTATCATGCATGGTCAGCATTAAAATTTTGGCCTCAGGCCACTCCGCTTTGATCATTCGGGTGGCTTCAATGCCATTTAAAATGGGCATACTAATGTCCATCAAAACCACATCGGGTTTATGCTGTTTCACCACGTCCAAGGCTTCCAAACCATTACTTGCGGTACCAACCACATCGATTTCCGGCTCCATTTCCAATCGAGCCATAAACCCATCCAACACCACTTGATGATCATCGACTATTACAACTCGAATTGGCTTATCCATAGGTCAATCCATCTAAATTCAATAACACCGTTATTTCAGTCCCAAAGCCAGGTTCACTCATTAGTTCAAAATCACCACCAATGAATTCCACTCGCTCTCTCATATTTCTTAACCCAATGCCTCGTTTACGTAAAGCATCACTGACGTTAAACCCATAGCCATCATCGCGAATCAGTAACTGAAGAATATTGCCCATCTGCTGCAAAATCACCGTCACTTTTTTCGCGCCTGCGTGTTTTTCAATGTTGTTGAGCGACTCTTGTACCACCCGATAGAGTGTCGTGGCCACCTCGGATTTTAAACGGCCATCTTGCGTATCGAACAAAATGTCGATGTCTATGCCCGAGTGGGAACGAAAATCTTGCATCAAACTCGATAACGCCGCTTCAAGGCCGATGTCATCCAGCGCGCTGGGGCGAAGCTGATGTGAGATATGACGAACTTCGTTAATGGCCGTGGTGAGCGATTGTTGAGATTTATCAAGATGCACTTTTAGCGACGGGTCTTGCACCTTGTGCGCCAGCAGTTCCAAATGACATTTGCTCGAAACCAACAGTTGGTTAATCCCGTCATGGAGCTCTCGAGCGAGGTGTTTTTTCTCATCTTCTTGAAACATCACCGTCTTATGGGCCAGCTCTTTGAGGTTTTTATCGGCCAAGCGGTGTTCGTGCAGGTTAATGGCTAACGTCAGCACCACGATGACCGACACCGTGACCAACAAAATCACCACCACCGAGAAGAATGTCGTTTCAATGTTTTTATTAATTGCGGCCTGCATATTCGCCACTTCTTCACTGATATCTTCAATGTACAGACCCGTCCCTATCATCCAATCCCATTTATCCAGCCAAGCCGCATAACTGAGTTTCGGGACTGTCTCCCCCGTTGACGGTTTCTGCCATAAATACTGGTGAAAACCACCACCCGTTTGCGCTTGATACAACAGCGCTTCAATCAAGTGGTCACCATTTTGATCTTGGATATGCAGTAAGTTTTGTCCGACAAGTTCGGGCAGTATGGGATGAACCAAGTTTGTGCCCCGCTTGTCGTACGCAAAAAAATAGCCATCCGCACCATAGCGAATTTGCGTCAACAGCGCTTTGACTCGGCGCTGCGCTTCCTCTTGAGATAAATCAGGGTTGTTGTAGATGTAAGAGATGGCATCGAATGCTTGATCGACACTGTCTTTCAGTGCGCTTTCACGCGACTTTATCAAGCTCTGTTTGAAAATCGCCACTTCCTTATGCCCTAAGGTTTTCGCTTGATAAATAGAGATCCAACTGATGCTGGCAGAAACCAACAACAGTGGCAGTAATGTTAGCAGAATTAACTTAACTTTCAGTGGCATACTTCAGTCCCTAATAAAGAAACTGCTTCCACTCCTTGGAAGCAGTTTTACTCTATCAACTACGGAACCAATATTGAAACTTTTGGCTCACAAATCCAACAAATTAGCGATCTAACCCATGCCATAAAAAGATGGGAACACCAGCAGTGAGGCCAGCACCAGTATTTGTAAGCCGATAAATGGCATCACACCGCGATAAATATCTCGGGTGGTCACACCCGCAGGAGCGACCCCTTTGAGATAGAAAAGGCTAAAGCCAAAAGGTGGCGTCAAGAACGATGTCTGCAAGTTCATCGCAATTAGAATGGCAAACCAAGTCATATTGATGCCCAAAATTTCTGCCACAGGCGCAAGAATCGGCACAATAATGAAACAAATTTCAACGAAATCGATGAAGAAACCGAGGAGCAAAATCACCAACATCGTGATAATGAGGAAGCCCCACTTATCACCAGGGATAGCCAGCATCCACTCTTCCACCAGCTCGTCGCCACCGGTGTAGGTGAAGGCCATGGAGAATGCCGTCGCCCCTAGCAAGATGGCAAACACCATCGCGGTGACTTTGACGGTTTCTTTGGCTGAATCGTATACCATGCCCCAGCTAAATTGCTTGTACAGAATGGCCAGCACAATCGCACCCGCGCCACCTAACGCAGCAGACTCGGTGGGTGTTGCTACACCGGCAAAGATGGAACCAAGCACCACCACAATCAAAGCCAAAGGCGGGATCACCGCTTTCAACGCTTTAACAACTTCTTGCTTGCGGCTGATGGTATCATCGCGCTCCATCGGCTGAGCTGCTTCTGGATTTAATTTTGCATAAATCAAAATATAGATAACATACACGCCCACCAGCACAATTCCCGGCCACACTGCCGCTTGGAACAGATCGCCCACTGGCACGCCGAGCACATCACCTAATAGGATCAAGACAATCGAAGGCGGAATAATTTGCCCTAAGGTACCGGACGCACAAATGGTGCCGCACGCTAGCCCTTTATCGTAGTTGTACTTCAACATAACTGGGAGCGAAATAAGCCCCATCGCTACCACAGAAGCACCCACAACGCCTGTTGAGGCAGCCAGAAGTGCGCCCACTAGCACGGTTGAAATCGCCAAACCACCACGCACACTGCCAAACAGCTTGCCCATAGATTCAAGCAGTTGTTCTGCCAGACGGGTTTTCTGCAGCACCAATCCCATAAAGACAAATAGCGGCACCGCCATCAACACCGTATTTTCCATGATGGATTGAATGCGATACGGCATGAAGGCAAACATTTCAACCCCTTCAGCCCAAACACCAAACAACAGCGCAATACCACCAAAGGTAAATGCCACAGGGAAACCAAGCAGTAGCGCAAACAAGGCTACAAAAAACATTACTATACCAATCATCCTGATTTCCTTACGACTTATCTGATGGAGATGGATGCATAAGATGCGGGTTAACGATTTTATTGAGTGAATGAAGAAGCAGACCAACACCACTTATCGCCATGAAGAGGAAGGAAAGTGGAATGATCGCCTTAATCACCCAACGATAAGGCAAACCACCGGGATCACCCGATGTTTCTCCCAAGGCGTAGCTTTCTTTGGCAAAATCGATACCGAACCAAGCCACCAGCAAACAGAATGGAAATAGAAAAAAGATCGTGCCGAGCAAGTCGATAATAGCCTGCGCGCGATGCGATAAGCGTTCATAAAAAAGGTCAACGCGAACATGACCACCCGACTTCAGCGCAAAAGGAATACCGAGCAAAAAGACCGCTGAGAATAGATGCCACTCCATTTCTTGGAAGGCGATGGATACGTCATTGAACACATAGCGCATGACAACATCGTAGACAACGTTAGCCAGCAGCAAGATAAACAGCACGCTGGAAAGCCATCCTAGAAGATCGCCAAATCGGTTAAAGAGACGCTCAATGTAAATTAAATTTCTCATTCCCTACTCCATGGAACTTTGAAAGATGCTCCGCTTGGCAGTACCAGCGGAGCTTTTTGGTGTGCTCTCACCTTACGGTTCGAGCTTTTCTTGGGCTTCTCGTCAGGGGGAACTGACGAATTTCTTACTGTGCTTGGCTATTGAGATAAGCACGGGCAGAAATATCTGTCCATGGGCGAACTTGCTTGATATAAGCTGCCTGAGACTCTTGGATTTCTTTTGCCAACGCATCTTGCGCGGCATGTTCTTTCAATAATTTGTCATTCGCCGTGCGAAGCGCTGTCATCACCGACGCAGGGAAATCTTTCACCTGAACATTCGGGTATTCTGATTTAATCGACGCCCAGTTCTTACCACTCTCATGCACAGATTGAACGTACATGTCATAGGCCGCGGTCTTCATTGCGACTTTTAAAATCGCTTTCAGATCATCAGGCAGACCATCCCAAGTGCGTTTGTTCACCAAGAATTGGAGTTCTGTGCCTGGCTCATGCCAACCGGTGTAGTAGTAAGGGGCAATTTTGTGGAAGCCCATACGCAGGTCAAGTGACGGGCCAACCCATTCCAACGCATCAATAGTACGGCGCTCAAGTGAGGTATAAAGCTCACCCGGGGCAATGTTAGTTGGTTTTGCACCAAGTTCAGCTAGGATTTCACCGGCAAAACCTGGAATGCGCATTTTCAGCCCTTGTAAGTCATCGACCGAGTTGATCTCTTTTTGGAACCAGCCGCCCATCTGGGTATCGGTATTGCCGCCTGGGAAAGACAGCAGGTTATGCGGTGCATACACCTTCTCCATCAATTCCATCCCACCGCCTTGGTAGAACCACGCGTACTGCTCCGCTGGTAACATGCCAAACGGCATAGAGGTGAAGTAAAGTGTATTCGGTACTTTGCCTTTCCAGTAGTAAGACGCCGAGTGACCAAGATCGTATTGACCCGATTTCACCATATCAAACACGCCGAGTGGCGCCTTGTGCTTGTTGGCAGAGTCGATACGGATTTGCAAACGGCCGTTTGACATCTCTTCCGCCATTTTGGCCATATTTTTCGTAGCATCACCGAAAATTGGGAAGTTTGGCCCCCAAGTTTCTGCCAGTTTCAAGCGATAGACTTTATCAGCAGCGTTTGCAGTGGTAGCCACTAAAGCGAGCGCGGCCGCAACCGCCGTCGTTTTTAGCACTCGTTTTATCGTTCTTTGGATAAGACTCATGTTTCACGTCCTTTGTTTTTATTCATGTCGGATCAATTGACATTGGAAATTCATGTTAAACATGAAACAAAAAACACACTTTGTTAATCGGCAGGAACACGCAAGGGAAAGGGAAGTGGCAACCTACTCTAGCTCACGCAAATACGTATAAACACGTAGGATATTGACTAAAGCTCTGCTATGAGATTGTCTTTATTAGACTTCACTCTTCAATAACACATACCAGATAGAGAAGAACTACGTAGGTAGTATCATCAAAGATATTTAACAAGCTTTGTCTAAAATGTGATGAATTCGATACAAACATGTAGGCATCAGAAACCAAATGATGCTTCAAAATAAGGTCAGAGAAAGATGAAAGACAGAAAAAACCCCCAATCAGTGGGGGCTTCTTACTTGAGTATTCGTCACACTCGATGACAAACCGCCTAGGCGAATCAGCGCATTACGCCAACTTGTAGATCACCTTGTTACCTACAAGCTGCTCTTTCTGCACTAGGTTATCTTCAAGCAGTTTTTTCAGTGCGCCAGTCGCCCAAGATGCCGCTTTAGCATCTTCTTGACCTGCTGCAAGGCCGATGCTTTTCGGGTTAATGCCTTCTGCATTGGCGGCAACGATATCCAGCACTTGTTGCTGCTTAGGCGTCAGAGAAATCTCTGTGTTTACTGCAGATGAAGCAGCCACTTTGGTCGCAACGACTTTTTTCTCAGCCACTGACTTAGAGATAACGGTTTTTTCTGCAGCTGGCTTAACTGTATTTGATGCAGCAGCCAAATTCGCTACAGCTGCTTTAATGCGTTTTTGCAGTTTCATCTGCACTTTACGCTTATGAGCAAGTCTCATTAAATGTGTCTCCAGTTCACTGCTTATCAGCAGGGATGAAAATTTGAAGCGCGTTTTATACCAAAATTTCAGCTCGATTTGTAGGCTTAAGCAGTGAACAGTGGCGAAAAATGCGTTATGAGCGGAGAGAGACTATTCTTTAATCAATAAGATAATGAACTTAATTGGGTATCCAAACGTAAAATGTCGTTATAGTTCACATCATTCCGCCTCCGGCACTAACGGCTCAAAACGAGTTAAGGAACACAATGCAAACTCTCCAGTTGTCAAACCGCTATCAACTCGCCAGCTCGGTTTTTGTTAAAGGGCTGGTGGTGGTATTTGCGATTGTCGGCGGTTTGCTCTTGCTTCTGTCTCCAAGCTGGCCGCAAGCGCTGCTCTCTGTTGGCCTGCTCATCACCATTGCGCTGTTTGGTGTCTACCTGATACAACGCAGCACCGTCGCCTATACGCTCACGCCCACGCACTTCCAGCAACATCTCTTTCAAGGTGGTTGGGTTGTAAAATGGAAGAACATCGAAAAAATTGGCATTTGTACCTATGAATCGGAAGGCTGGCATCAGCCTTTGCCGTGGATTGGCATCAAACTGCTGCACTACTCACCCTATTTGATGGCGATCTGCCCTCGCGTTTCGACGGAAATTCTGCTCAGCCAACGCGCACTGCTTTACCTCGGCGCGCGACAACATCAGTGCGAAAGCCAATTTGAAGAGATGGTATTGGATCCCCAACCATATATTGATGAGCAAGGGATAGAGCACACGGGTTTACAGGCGATGCTGGCGAATCGCATGAAATATCAACGACGTTTTTTCGATTACGATATTTTTATTTCAGCGCAAGATTTGGATAGAGAAGCAGAAGAGTTTGTTGGCCTAGCAAGGCGCTACTTAGCGGCGGCGGAACCCGATCAATAAAGCCAACCAAAGAAACACGACGAGTTGTCTCCTTAGCTGGCTTACACGATAAAAACCGCTAGTACCGTAGCAGTTAGTACAGTGGCATTTCGTCAGCCACGAAAGGATTGGTTCGACGCTCGTGCCCAAACGTAGATTCCGGACCATGACCCGGAATAAAGGTGACGTCATTGCCCAGTGGCCACAGCTTATTTTTGATTGACGCGATCAGCGTATTGAAATCACCTTGAGGGAAATCCGTTCGGCCAATGCTGCCACTAAATAGCACATCCCCGACAAACGCACGACGCGCCTCTTCACTGTACAACACCACGTGACCCGGAGTATGCCCAGGAGTGTGAAGTACTTGCAGCACTTGATTGCCAAAACGTACTTCGTCACCATCATTGAGCCATTGGTTTGGTTCAAACGCCTCTGTCAACGGAAAGCCAAACATTTGACTTTGCCCTTCCAGACCTTGTAGCCAAAAGTTGTCTGCTTTATGAGGGCCAACAATCTCGATACCATCAAGCATTTCAGCCAGACGCTCGGTTCCGCCAACGTGATCCAAATGACCATGGGTTAATACCAAATTGACCACTTCCACACCCAATTCTTTGATGATCACGGCAAGTTGCTTTTCATCGCCACCTGGGTCGATGACGATACCTTTCATGGTGTCATCGCACCAAACAATCGAACAGTTTTGTGCAAATGGAGTAACGGGAACAATCTGATATTTAAGTGCCATAGCAACCTCGGTCAATTTCGAACTGGGCGAAACTATGACACCGGAAGCGTCGAAAAACAAGGTGACCCATCACCAAGAGCGAACCGGACCCGTGTCGATATGGACAAAATTACTGCCCGGATAGTACCCGACCCCACCGGCTTCGAGACTCAAAGCGGCATCGCGCACCGTTGAAAGCTTCACGCCATCAAGGCGAAAGTCGATGGCTCGTCCAAGCATATGATAGCTTTTCTTCGCCACACCAGAGGATTTAGCGCGCAACGCGGCGTTGGTTTGTGGCGATCGGTAACCTGAAATGATTTGGACTTCGTTTTCTGTACCGATCAGTTTTTGAATTTGAGTCAGGCGATCAAACAAACGGCGATCCATTGGGTGCACTTCGTTTTGGCGAAAATCTCGGCAAATCTTGTCAATACGCGCCAACTCTTCAATCAGATAAGTCGAACCGTCAAAATAGCAAGTTTCAAGTAACTCACCTGTGTGTAGATTGTTGAACGCAAGAGTACGAGGCTGATCAGGATACGACGCCATGGCAAGTTTAGGCATGGCTGACGCCAGCAATAACCCCCCACCGGTCATACGTAAAAATTGTCGTCGAGAATATTGATCAGACATGAATAAAGTCACCACTAAAAATTACTTCAGCAGCGAACCTTATCGGAAGGTATTTTTCACGTCAAATGCATAAAACGCGCCCAAATAGGGCAAACTTCGGTAAAAGAGTGATTAGTTATTGAGTAAACACTCTTTTTTTCTTATGTAAATTTTTGTTCAATTTTCAGCCTTTGTGATCATCCACGAGATCGTACTGATAGATATCATCGCGGTAGTTCAGCTCTTCCCCTTCAAACCACACTGTCTGATAGATGATATGCACCGGAATCCGACGCCTGAGGGGGATCATAGTGTTGGCCTCTTGCCGAGTGGCTAAATTAGAGAGCTCCTCCTCCAACCCTTGGGTTTTCAGCAATTGCAGCGCAAACTGATCGGCATTTTGAACCCGCACACACCCAGAGCTGAACGCTCGGCTGTCTTCTTGGAACAAACTTTTTGACGGAGTGTCGTGCAAAAAGATCGCACGCTTGTTGGGAATATTGAATTTGTACAGCCCTAGCGCGTTTTTATCTCCGGCCAGTTGACGCATTTTGTATGGGAAAGATTTGAGTGACACCTTTGTCCAATCAATGGTTTGTGGATTCACCGCGGTTTGCGAGTCCCACCCTTCAATAATTTCAATATTTTGTTTGGTTAAGAAGCTTTGGTCATATTTCACTTTCGGCAAAATATCTTTGACCATAATGGTTTTTGGCACGTTCCATACGGGATTCAGCACCACCCCATCCATCTTGCCCACCATAATCGGCGTTTTTCGGCTCTTTCTGCCAACCACCACTTTGGATTCAAAGATCTCCTCGCCCTTATACCAAAACTTCATCTCATAGCCTGGCACATTGACCAAAACCAGCAGATCTCGTTCTTCTGGCCAAAGTCTCGAACGCTCAGAGTTTAACGCCATCGAGTGCAGCCGCTGAGCGGGAGTCATGTTAAGCCATTTTAAGGTAATAGGCCCGACAACACCGTCTTGCGTCAGCCCATGCATTTTTTGAAATTGTTTCACCGCCAGTTCAAGCTGCGTGTCGTAGTATTTGATATCCCGCTTCAAATGGCTGGTTTCAAGACCCACCACTTCTAAACGTTTGATCAAATTGGCTCTATCGGGCAGTTTATCCCCCAGCTTCAATAAACCCACCTGATGAAAAAGCGGCACGGCGTGATCTCGCGCCTTTAGTAAACGACTATAACGATTGGCAAACTGCTGATGGCGCTGTAACGGCGAACGCAATGAGCGAACAAACGTTGCCAAATACCCAGCCTGAATATCTGCAGATAAACGATTCATTGATGAATAGGACGGCGCGGGCAAACTTTGGCTTAACGGCTGCGTAAAGAGCCACTCTTTGCCATGTTGGGGAAGTTTTTCCAAATAGCTGATGTAGGAAAGCAACAGGTCGGTGGCAACAATGTCATACTCAAACCACTTTTGCTCGTTTTTATAGCGTCTCAGTTTACTAATTTGGTGGTCAAAATAGGGGCTAACAGATGCGGTTTTGATCAGTTCTAGTTGGAACTCAAGTTGCGAGGTCGCTTCATTGTCAGACCAAATGAGTCGATGATGATTGCCTTGATACAAGCGCTCAACATACTCAGGAAACTGAACATAGGCAAACACGGCAGAGTTTCCATCCAACCACTGCTTCTCTTCCAATCCACTCAGTGACCAAGAAGGACTAGAGAAGAAAATGCCTATCATAAGTAACACTCGTTGCCACCGCATCTCTGCTCCTTGAGAACTCAATCCACTCAGTAAGTATGGCAAATTTCCCAAAGAACAGAGGTGTGATTTTAAGCGAAGTCACTCACAATAATTTTGACCAGTGATTATCCCATTGAATATTCGATTGAATCTCAGCACTGCCCATCTGGACCGATGTGGTGATCACTTTTCCAGCCCCAGAGTTCACGCGAAACTGATCTTGGTAAACCACCACGCCTGAGGCATCAGGCAGTGCGGCTAACTCCACCAATTCTCCAGTGGCTTTAGACCAGATACCATAGCAGTTGCCCGGCGGTGAGGTGGCCAAAATCCAATCGGATGTT
The DNA here is from genome assembly GCF_002224265.1 of Vibrio vulnificus NBRC 15645 = ATCC 27562. NCBI lineage: Bacteria > Pseudomonadati > Pseudomonadota > Gammaproteobacteria > Vibrionales > Vibrionaceae > Vibrio > Vibrio vulnificus. The sequence continues at coordinate 2,730,234 of NZ_CP012881.1, read as the reverse complement.
GCCGCAATGCTGGCGATGTAATGATTAAAACGAGCCCACTGCTCTGGTTCAGCACGCAATGGAATCATCTCTCCTCCACGAGTGTGCATCGCCAACAGCGATGGATACTCATCCGGCTCACCTCGATACTGCTGACCACATAACACCGTTTCCGCACCATCGTGAGCGAGATGCCGAATGCTTAACTTAGGATCCGATAAAGCAACTTGCTCCAACAGTTTCCCTTGTTGTGAGAGGTAACTTAACGATGGCCGCATGGTGTCCAAATTTAATGGCGCGCGACCAAGGGTATGAACGCCGCCAACACCAATTGCCAATACACCATCAGGCATCATGATCACTTCATGAGGGCCAATGCCAAATCCGCTGAGCTCCGCGACTTTTTTATAACGGTCGCCAACATCGTACACACCGATAATACCTCGGCTTGTACTGCGCTCTCCCTCGGTGGCAAAGAGGTAATCCCCTGCATGGGAGTAGACGCCGTGGCCATAAAAATGCCTTTCGGGATGAGCACTTTGCAGATGGATGGTTTCTCCCGAGTGATAGTCAAACACCATGAAGAAACTACCCGGACGACGTGCAAATACCGTCGCATGACCATGTGCATTGGTGGCGACACCATGGCCACGTTCAGGAAGCGGCAACTGCTGTAGTGGTCGGCCATATTGATCAGCCACTACCGCTGTATATTGGTGACGTCCACGAATCGCGCATCCCACCAATGCGGGTTCAGCTTGTCTCGCATCTTTACTGGTTGATGCACAGCCAAAAGGCAGGAGCGGCGCACTCACACCAAACAGTGCAGCTTTTAATAAGGTTCGTCGTTGCTCGTTAGTCACCATCGGTTGCATTGAATCCTATGACGACACCTAACTCGACCGCCACTTCGTCGTGGATGAGGTACTTTAACTGTTCCAATTTACGTAACTGAGTCAACGCCATTCGATAGCCTTCTTTGTCTTGCAACGCTGCAAATAAGCTCGTTTGCTCAGGCCAAGTCGCTAGAGTCACATCAAACTGATTCACCACTCGATCTGCCAACTCTACTTTATCCATTCCCCTCAATGTAGCGTCTAGCCCCTCTCCGTTGGCCAAATACAGCGCTTTCAGTGCTTCCACGTTCGCTTTTAGATTGGAAAGCGAGGTTTGAGAGCGCCATGATTCTGAAAAATAAGGGCGAGGTTGACCAATATTGGCTAACGGACGGCTCAGCTTTTTCATCGCATATTCCAATTGGTTTGACAGCAGTGAAATGTACTCTGAGTGCCACTCTTGTTCATTGAGTGATGCCCAAGGATTACTTGACCAGGCATCCGAAATACGTTGCGTGTTTTGATTGAGATGACGGCTAATCGCGACCCCAGTTTGGCAAGTTTGAGCATTTCGGCTGAGATCTGAACTTTCATCATAAAGTAGCCATTCAATCGCACCCAGCCCTTGAACCGTCACGCTTTGTGCCGCGATGTCATCTACTTTCCATGTTTTGTTCTGCTGAATCAATGCGGACATTTTGCGTCCGGTGGTGTTCTTTTTATCTGGCCAAAATTGTACGTTCCAGCTTTGCTCAAGCGCCGCTGCAGGTCCGCGCTCTTGACCTTGCAACGCCATCCAGCTCAACATACTGCGGTGCCACTGTTTCTTGACGATGTCCATGCCCGCCTCTGGCGACTGGCAGTAATGCACAAACGCGCTAACAAGTTCTGTGGTCTCTTGAGCCAAAGTGGCTGCTGCCGCTCGTTCGATATGGAAAACCGCGTCGCTACGATGTTGTGAAACCTTGAGCGAGTCTGCTGTTGATTGGCAACCGACAAAGAGCAGCGCCGCGCTCATTGCAAGTGAAATTTGTATGATCTTCATTGCCACTCCCTATAGTGAATTGAGGAAAGCGATCAACGCATTGCGCTCTTTTGCTGACATCTTCAACACCTTTTGCTTGGCCGCTTCAGCTTCACCACCATGCCAAAGCACCGCTTCCATCAGATTTCGTGCTCTTCCATCGTGTAAAAAATAAGTGTGATCATTCACTTCTTGCGTATAACCAATGCCCCACAACGGTGGCGTTCGCCACTCTTGACCATTGGCTAGGTATTCTGGTCGATTGTCCGCCAAACCTGGTCCCATATCGTGCAACAATAAATCAGTATAGGGATGAATGGTTTGTTCTGACAATGCAGGTAATGCCTCACGTTTGGCTGTTTTCACCGTCTGCTTATGGCAACTCTCACAACCAGATTGTACGAACAGCGTCTCGCCGAATTTCACTTGCGGATCATTCACGTTGCGACGAATCGGCACCGCTAAATGCTGAGAATAGAACTCAACAAAATCCAAAATGTTGTCACTCACCTCAGGCGAGCCACCATTGGGCAACTTACGACAAAGATCTTGTCTATCGGTGCAGTTTTCTTGTGGGAAGAGATGACTGGTTAAGCCAAGATCGCCATTAAACGCCGCCGCGTTTTGTTGCATTAAGGTGGGTTGACCCGCTTTCCAACCAAAACGACCAATTGCGAGGGATTGAGTTTGCACATCCCACACTTTATTGAGTTTTCCTGAGATGCCGTCTTGATTGCGGTCGTCTTCATCAGCCCACTGCAACAGGGTTTCTTCGGCTATCGATTCAAGCAGACCAAGACCGATCATCGGAGGTGCGACACGAGCAGAAAGCAAGGTTTGTGGATGCATCTCTCCATTAGCCAGATCACGGATCTCAACCGCAGGCTTACGCAACACCACCGTCGTCCCATCGCTGAATGTGACAGGTACATCGCTGTAACGGATGCTGATTTGCCCTTCCGGTTTTTGGTCTTGAAGAGCAAAATCTTGCAACTGACCACCATAAGTGGGTTCAGGAATAACACCACTGGTGATCACCGCTTTTTTCTGCTCCGCCGTGAGTGCTGGAATACTCAAGCGCACCAGCATTGATACGGCATGACTATCCCCTTTTTCAGGAGGATGCCCTCGGCCATCTTTAATGTGGCAGTTTTGACAACCATTCGTGTTAAACAGTGGACCAAGGCCATCACGCGCATCCGTTGATGCCGGCGCAGAGACCCAAGGGTTACGAAAAAAACTGTTGCCTACACTAAAGTCCAATCTTTTGCTCATTGGAAGATTGGCTGCAGGTAGTGAAAACGCATTTGGCCCCTCTTTCTTAACGCTGGTGTCACCACCAGATTTAAGATCGTTGGCAAATGCGGTTGAAGAGAGCACGATGAGAGTGCTGAGCAAGTACGGCTTCATTGAATTGCTTCCTACTAAACTGCATAAACAGCAAAAGGGCTCTAATGAGCCCTCTAAATATGATAATAATTATTAGAATTCGTGATCCGCAGTGTCTGGATTCAGACTGTCGATACCAACAATCTTCGCTGCACGTTCGATCGCTGAGGTTTGCGCCACCAATGACATGATGGTTTCGTTCACTAGCGCATTGCCTTGCGCATTGCCCGCTGCGATCAGTTGGTCAAAATGTTGATTTTGCTTTTCCGCTGATGTGACTAACTTGCCTACTTGCGCACGAGTGGTATCAAACTGTGCTTGGATCTCTTTGGCTGCATTTTTATCTTGTTGCGCCACCAAATCATGTAGGCTCGGCCCTGTAAGCAGTGAGCCATCAACACGTTTGTAGATACCGGTATAAACGTTGTAGATACCTTGCTCGTTGTAGTAGTGTGAGTTATGAGTGTTGTCCGAGAAACAATCGTGCTCATCCTCTGTCGAGTTCGCTTCTAGTGCCACTTTCATACGCTCACCGGCCAATTCACCAAGCGAAAGCGAGCCCATACCAAACAGCATTTTACGCAAACCATTTTCAGCCGACTGTGCAAGCAACTCTTGACGGTAGTTACCTTTCTCTTGCGCCGACCATTGTTTTTCCATCCACTCAAGATCCGTTACGAGGAGCTGAGCCGCCGCTTTTAGATAGGCACCACGGCGGTCACAGTGATCATTAGTGCATTGCGAACCCACAACAAAATCCGTGTAAGCGCGTTGGCCAGCACCGGCATTTGTACCGTTAAGGTCTTGACCCCAAAGTAAAAACTCAATGGCGTGATAGCCAGAAGCCACGTTAGCTTCAGAGCCACCGACTTCGTTGAGCTCTGCGATCAACTCAGGTGTAATAACGGAAACATCCAGTTGCGACGCGCCGATTTTCAGTGTTGTGTTCGCAACGATATTGGCTTTCGCCCCTTCGTTACCCAGCTCATATTGGTAGTCGGTTGAAACATAATCGATCAAACCTTCGTCTAATGGCCAAGCATTCAACTGCCCTTCCCAATCATCCACAACGGCATTACCGAAACGGAACACTTCAGATTGTTGATAAGGCACTCGAGCATCTAGCCACGCCTGCTTAACCTCTTCTAACTTTGCCGCTGAAGGCGCAGACAAAAACTGTTCAACTTTCTTTTCAAGTTGCTGTGCGGTTGTCAATGAATCCGCAAAAACAGCGTGGGCAACGTCAGCATAATGCTCGACAACTTGCTGATTGGTAACATTCGCGGCAAGCAGTTGACCACTGGCAAACAGTGTTGTCACTGCTAAAGATTGGACTAATAGAGTTTTTGCATTCATCTGAAGCATCCTTGTTGAGCATTTCTTACTTGTTATTCGTAGTGCTAATTATTCTTATTTGCACCTTTAGTCGCCAGATAATACAAAGTTACATTTTTTTTGCAAGTGACAAACAAAAAAAGCTCCACAACTGTGGAGCTTTTTATCAATTATTGCTAAGCAACTTCGCATTACACTTTTAAATGGTGCTTACCATGAGAGACTTTCGCCTTTAAGTAGCTTTCATTGCCTTCTTTGATGTGAGCAGAGGTATTGACCACTTCAACAATCTCTATTCCGTACTCACTTAGTTCGCGAATCTTCTTAGGGTTGTTGGTCACTAATCGAATCTGTTTGATGCCCAGCGCCTCAAGCATTTGTGCCGCTTCCGTAAAGTCACGAAGATCGTCATCAAAGCCAAGATGGTTATTGGCCTCATAAGTATTCATCCCTTCGCTTTGCAAACGGTAAGCATCGATTTTGTTGTAAAGGCCGATTCCGCGACCTTCTTGGCGAAGATAAAGAATAATACCGCCAGACTCACCCATACGATTGATTGTCTCTTCCAACTGCTCGCCACAGTCACAGCGAGACGAATGGAACACATCCCCAGTGAGGCATTCAGAATGCATTCGGACTAGGGGGACTTCTTGAGTCACGTCTGCCGATTTAAAGATGACTGCCACATGCTCTTTGTCGGTCTTCAAACCACGAAATGAAAGAATTTCCGCATCAATATTACTTTTTGCACCGACTTTAAAATCGACTCTGGCTCGAACTTCCGCCATATCTCTACTCACTTGATTGGTTACGTCTAATCTAACGACTCTTTTGTACATGATGTTTTCTCATCTGTATTGCAACTATGGGGGTTGATACTCCAATTTTCAATCATCGGATCACAAATGAGTTTTGTTATATTATAACAACAATGCTTGAGTGCAACAGTCAGGTATAAAAAAACCGCCAGGCTGGCGGTTTTCGATTAACAACGTCAATACTTAACAGTCGTCTTCTGTGAAATTCGTTGGAAGCTGCTTTTTCATCTCGTTCCAAATCATCGCACTCTCAATACCGTATTGACGAATCAACGCTGGTAACTGTTCACGCTGTCCTGACTCACACGTCAACAGCAGTTGGCGATAAAACTTGAGGGCCAATTCACGAGACGCTGGATTAGAGAAGTAAAAACTACCGACACGATCATAGAGCTTCTTCAAACCATTAAAAATCAAACCATAAATTTGATTTCCTGAATGGAAGGCCAAACGCTGGAACAGCATGTAGTCGTAGAAGTTGAAGGTCTTCGCAATCAAGATTTCTTGGCGTTTCGCTTCATCTTTCTCATTGTCTTCTTTTACATTTTGCTGAATTTTGTCGGCATAAGGAGACGATGACAAAAATGCATCCCAAGATTCAGCGGCAACCAATTGCTCACATGAATCAATAACGGTTTTGATCGTACGCTCAGAGTTTTCTTTATTCACTTTAAAAGCATAACGCATGAATATCGGACTGATGTTTGTACGTGCTGCAAGCAAATCTTCCACAATATTTGTTGCGTTATCAACGTCTAGCGTCATGAGTGTATCGAGGATATGCAAACCCGAGGTTTCCATAAACTGGTTCACTTTGGTTGGCTTACCATGTTGGATCGTCAACCAACCATCACGAGCAAGTCTTTGTAAAACCTCACGTAGTGTGGTGCGCGTAACACCAATCAGTTCAGACAGCTCACGCTCAGCAGGTAAAATGGAACCTGGAGGGAAACGCCCATTCCAGATGCTTTCGATAATGTATTTCTCTGCAAATCCCGCAGGGCTCTTTGCCTTAATGACCATTATATTTGTTATTCCAATATTTGTTTTGGGTCGAATGGCACTCATCATACCACTACTTCTTCATTTGCGGAAAATTTACTATCACGAAATGCAACCAAATTGCAATATAGAGTAAACACTCTAAGTTAAATTGGATAAAAAATGCCTTTTCCGAATCTGCAAGTCGTCAAAAAATACATTTTATGGCCGCAAGGCCATGCACAAAGCCAGAATAAATAAAGGGTACTGGGTCACATTTTTAAATTCATAAATTGCAAATTAAAATTGAGTTAATCGGTTAATACTCCTTCTTAATTTAACTTTTTTATGCTTTGAACGTAAATTATGATGATAAGCGAACTTTTGCATAGTTTACATGATATACTTGTGCTACTTCGATCGCGTTTTGCGAAATTAAGTCAGCAAATGAAGACAGGATTGGGATTTCCTGTTGACTAAATGTTACTTGAGAGTAGAGTTGCGGGCGAAAATAAGAGCGGTGCTTAAGTTCAAGGGAAGTAACTTGGCAAGACTACATTTTAACAAGGATTGTTGTTTTTCTAAGTTATTGTTTATAAAGATAGATATTTCTTCTTTAAAGCATAGGCTTAAGCACTATGTTGTAGTGTCTATTCATATATAAGTTAATAAGAGAATTATCATGCCGATGTCGCTCGGAAACGCTTTTATTAAGAATTTTCTTGGTAAAGCGCCTGATTGGTATAAAGTTGCCATCATTTCTTTTTTAATCATTAACCCGATTGTTTTCTTCTTCGTTGACCCATTTGTAGCAGGCTGGCTACTCGTCGTGGAATTTATTTTCACGTTGGCAATGGCGCTCAAATGTTATCCTCTTCAACCTGGTGGTTTATTAGCCATTGAAGCCATCGCGATTGGCATGACTAGCCCTGAACAGGTTAAGCATGAGCTCGTCGCCAATATCGAAGTGTTGTTGTTACTGGTCTTTATGGTCGCTGGCATCTACTTCATGAAGCAGTTGCTACTCTTCATTTTCACCAAGATATTGCTTGGCATTCGCTCTAAAGCGATTTTGTCCTTAGCGTTTTGTTTTGCCGCGGCCTTTCTTTCCGCTTTCTTAGACGCACTGACTGTTATCGCCGTTGTTATCAGCGTTGCTGTGGGTTTCTATTCGATCTACCACAAAGTGGCATCGGGTAAGGGCGTCAGTTCCGATCACGACCATACGCAAGATGATCATCTTGCCGAGCTGACTCGTGACGACTTAGAAAACTACCGCGCATTTTTGCGCTCTCTGCTCATGCATGCAGGTGTTGGTACTGCGCTCGGTGGCGTGACGACCATGGTAGGTGAACCTCAAAACTTGATCATTGCAGACCAAGCAAGTTGGCTGTTTGGTGAGTTTTTGATTCGCATGGCTCCAGTTACGCTTCCTGTTTTCATCTGTGGTTTGCTCACCTGTTTTGCGGTCGAAAAACTTAAGGTGTTTGGCTACGGCGCTGAACTACCAGATAACGTTCGTCATATCCTTGTCGAATTCGACAAAGAAGAGCGCAAAGCACGTACCAACCAAGATGTGGCCAAACTTTGGATTCAAGGTCTTATCGCCGTATGGCTTATTGTCGGCCTTGCACTGCACTTGGCCGCGGTAGGTTTGATTGGTTTGTCCGTCATCATCCTAGCCACTGCCTTCACTGGTGTGATTGAAGAACACTCACTAGGTAAAGCGTTTGAAGAAGCACTGCCATTTACGGCACTTCTTGCGGTTTTCTTCTCTATTGTGGCGGTAATCATCGACCAAGAGTTGTTTAAGCCTGTTATCGATGCGGTTCTCGCGGTGGAAGACAAGGGCACGCAGTTGGCGATGTTCTACGTGGCAAACGGTTTGCTTTCGATGGTGTCTGACAACGTGTTCGTCGGTACGGTTTACATCAACGAAGTCAAAACTGCGCTAGTAGAAGGCATAATTACACGTGACCAGTTTGATTTACTGGCCGTGGCGATCAACACAGGAACTAACTTGCCATCAGTAGCAACACCGAACGGTCAAGCGGCGTTCCTATTTTTGTTGACTTCAGCACTCGCACCATTGATTCGTCTGTCTTACGGCAAAATGGTTGTCATGGCTCTGCCATACACGATTGTACTGGCTCTGGTTGGCTTGTTCGGCATCGTGTTCTTACTTGAACCTATGACAACTTGGTTTTACGACGCAGGTTGGATTGCTCATCATGTGGGTGAAGCAACTCAAGCAATTTCCGGCGGACATTAAATTTTTAGTTTGCTAAAGAAACTTATCCGAGATAAAAAGCTCTGAGTATTCAGAGCTTTTTTATTGAACATACAAAGGATTTTAGAAGTGAATTTATTTGCATCACTCAATCAGTTTTCAAAAAACAGAATCTCATGGCTGCTATTGCTACTCTTCGTGGTCTTTTTTGAAGGAGCGGCGCTGTTCTTTCAGCATGTGATGATGCTGTCACCCTGTGTGATGTGTATTTATGAGCGCGTGGCGATGCTTGGCGTAGGTGGCGCTGCACTCTTTGGCCTGATTGCCCCCAATAACCCACTTGTTCGTTGGTTAGGTTTGGCAGCTTGGGGAGCTAGTGCTTACAAAGGGTTGGCGTTGTCATTACAACACGTTGATTACCAGTTTAATCCGTCGCCTTTTGCTACTTGTGATCTGTTTGTCACCTTCCCAGATTGGGCTCCATTGAATCAATGGGTGCCTTGGATGTTTGAAGCCTATGGCGACTGTAGCAAAATCGTCTGGCAGTTCATGACGCTTTCGATGCCACAATGGTTGGTGATTATCTTTGCTGGTAACCTAGTAGCGCTCGCGTTTATCGTTATTGCTCAGTTTTTCAAATCAAAATAGTCCCAACGAAAACTTGGAACTGCAGGTAAAAAAACAGCCGACTCATTCAGAGTCGGCTGTTTTGTTTGTCGCGCTTTGATTATTGGCCACAACACAGTTTGAATTTTTTGCCACTTTGACAAGGACAAAGGTCGTTTCGCCCTACTCCTTTGAAAGGATTCAAACTTTGTGATTTATTGCCAACCATCAGCTCATCGGCGGCAAGCGCCACTTCGTTAATCATCAGATCCATTTGGTCAATGAAATCGCTCAAAGCGGGTGGCGCTTCAATTCCGGCAGCACGCATTTGCTGTTGAGTGCTCTCTTCATCAATGGCCAACATAAAGCTGGTAAAGAGCGCCTGCATCATGCGTTGAGTACCGTCATTAACGGTGGCTGATTGCCATTGCTCTTCAACTCTTGGCCACAAAGACATAAAACCTTCGGCAAAGTCAGCCAAGTTATCTCTTTCATTGCCCACCAGTTCGAGCAATGAATATTCATTGCGCAAAATCCGATTATGCTGCTTATGAATTTGCTCCGTCACCGCCGCGCGAAGCTCGACAGACACATCCCCGAGCAACTCGGTTAGCCAAGTATCAGGATCGGTCGGCTGAATCGTCAGGTTGGCTGCCAGTACGGCACCTTCAATAAACCACGCTGTAGCTTGGCATGATGAATCGTTTAATTCGATTAATTGATATTGCATCGTTAATAGGCTTCTTTTTCAATTTCGACGGATTATATACCCATGCCTAGTAAAATTGACCATTTAATCTCGATTTCCGCTCGATTACCCTAACCTGTATCGTGACAAGGCTAAGGTGAGTCGCTACAATCGCGCCTCGTTTTTAAAGAGGCAGTAATAGACCATGCGAGTAATATTGGGACCGATGGAAGGTGTGCTCGACCACCTGATGCGAGAGATGCTTACCGAAATCAATGACTACGATTTTTGTGTCACTGAGTTTGTTCGCGTTGTCAGCCAACCCCTCCCAGATCATGTGTTTTATCGCCTCTGCCCAGAACTGAAACAAGGGTCAAAAACAAAAAATGGTGTTCCTGTCAAAGTGCAGCTGTTAGGCCAAGATCCCCACTGGATGGCCGAAAATGCTATCCGCGCCGCGGAGCTCGGGGCGCATGGTATCGATCTGAACTTCGGTTGTCCGGCAAAAATGGTCAACCAGAGCAAAGGGGGCGCAGCGCTACTGCAACACCCAGAACTGATCTATCAAGTGGTCAACGCGTGTCGTGATGCAGTGCCCTCGCACATTCCAGTTTCTGCCAAAATTCGTCTGGGCTGGGAAAACCCGGAAGATTGTTTCGAGATTGTCGATGCGGTAGAGCAAGGCAAAGCGGATGAACTAACCGTCCATGCAAGAACCAAAGCTGGCGGCTATAAAGCGAGTGAAATCAAATGGGATTACATTGACCAAATCCGCCAACGTTCCACTATTCCTCTGATTGCCAATGGCGAAATCTGGAACTATGCCGATGGTCAGGCCTGCATTGAAACCACTGGCATCGATTCTTTGATGGTGTGCCGTGGCGCATTAAACGTACCTAACTTGGGCAACATCGTTAAGCACAATCACCGTGCGATGCCGTGGCACGAAGTGGTGGATTTATTGCTCAAATACACCCAATACGAAGTGCGTGGCGACAAAGGGAAATATTACCCAAATCGTATCAAGCAGTGGTTTGCTTATTTGCGCCAAGCGTACCCACAAGCGGCTGACCTGTTCCGCGATATTCGCACCTTGACGCAAGTGGAAGCCATAGTGGCTCACTTGCACCACTATCGTGAACAGCTCGAGGTGGCACAGTAAACAATTTTGTCTTTGCCACTGGTTTTCGCTTGGTAGAGACTATCATCGGCAGCTTTGAACAACGCATCAAAGCTGTCACCTGCACCCATTTCACGTATCACCACGCCTGCTGAAATCGTAAAACCGTGCCTCACCACTTGAGGTGACCGTTCATTGACGGCCTCACGAACTCTTGCTAGCACTTTCTCCATGCCATCGCATTCATCGCCATAAAGGGTAATGACAAATTCTTCACCACCAAATCGAGATGCCACATCGCATTGGCGGATATTATCGCGAATACAACTGGCCACTAATTTGATCGCTTCATCACCCACATCATGACCATAGGTATCATTAATCGCCTTAAAATCATCAATATCAAACACCGCAAGCGCTATCTTCTTCTTGGAAATTTTGTTTCGCCAAACCGCCTGCATCCCACGGCGATTGAGTAGTCCTGTCATTGGGTCTCTGGTAGCAAGTTCTTTGAAATATTGACGTTCAGTGCGCGTGTTAACTAAAAACAAAGTAAAAGTAGAAAGTAAGTAAATGAACACCGCCGCAATCACACTATAACGTTCATAACTAACAAAATTTTGAAGTTCTTTCTTCCAAGAAAACCCATAATACAGCGCATGCGTGTCATCCAAGGTGGGCAACTCTACATTAGTGACAAGTAGCGCATTGTCGGGCAAAGCGAAGTTCAGATTGGCAAGATGTATCTGCCCCCCCAGCTGTTTTTTGTTTTGCAAGAGAACATGACTGTCAAGCGTCATCATTAGCATGCCCTGGTGCTCGCTATGCTCAAAAACGGGGATGGACAATGAGTAACGGCTTTCATTTTGAACACGTCCCAAATTGAGATCATATCCTGGCCCAGTAAAGGTGACTTTCCCTGGCGAGTTTGCCGTCTTCTGCCAAAATGGTCTCGCTTTGAGCGTGTCTAATAGCTCCAATGAAAATGAAGCGGCGTAACTGTCTGGTGACGTAATGGCATAGCCATGTTTATCAAGATACAAAATGCCCACCATAAAGGGCTCAATGTCATGTAGAAATGAAAGCGACGGAGCAAAACCTGATTTGTTACTGACTCTCACATTCAGCCCGCTATTTACTTCACATAACTCAGTCACACCAACCAACATGTAATTAATATCAACCTCGGGTTGGTCAGGCACTTTTCCCTCAGCGCGCAATAGAGGGTCTATCGGCCAGATAGAACAAAGTCCATTCTCAATTTTGGCATTGTGATTACTGAGAATCGAGTAGCCATCATCGGTGTAGCTGCTAAAGCTGTATTCGAGCGCCGTCAGTATTTTAATGCTACGCGTTAATGTTGTATTGATACGGTCATATTCTTCAGCAATGTTGCGGTTTACCGAATCGTAGTAATTCTTCACAGTGATAAACATTACTGTGAAGAAAATTAACGCAGGGAAAAGAACCACAAAGCGTCGGCTAAATTGTCTTTTTTTTCTCATTCGATAACCAAGGGTGCTGAGAAACAAAACCCTTTGACTGCATTGCATGTCAAAGGGTTTGATGTCTTTTGTTTGAGAACAGTTTAAATATTAATAGATTGTGCTAGAACTGTCACTCAAGTTTCCAAATTTGAATGGATTCAGAAGAGATATTAACCGCAACTTTACCATTTACTTGCAAAGCACTTTCATTACCCAATAGGGAAACCAGACGTCCCTGCGGCTTTCCAAGTTGCCAAATTGGCAGCGTCATAGTGCATGCCTTCGAATCTAAGTTGACCATAACAAGCAGAGTGTCTTCACCATACTGACGAGCAAAACTGAACGACGCTGGTTCAACATGCAAAAATTGGATCGAACCTTGCTGCAGCGCCTTAGACGTTTTGCGAAGTTCAATCAGGCGTTGGTGATATTGGAACGTCTCCACATGACCAATACGCTCCCACGGGAAACAGCGGCGGTTATCTGGGTCATTCTCACCTTCCAGCCCAACTTCACTACCATAATAAATGCATGGGGTTCCGACATAAGTGAACAGCAAGCCGAGAGCAATGTTCATGCGCGCTTGGTCATTTTCCAACAAGGTAATAAAACGTGCGGTGTCGTGGCTGTCGAGTTGATTGAACTGGCTGAGCTGGTTAAGCCAAGGTACTTTAGCGCGTGATTCATTTAGCCAATCAACAAAGTCGATGCAGTCGATCTCAATAGGGTGGTAGGCAATGTCTTTTTGGGCCAATAATGCTCTCACTGGATGCGCAAAGCCGTAGTAATTCATCGAGCCGTCTTCTTGATCGCCTTGGAGCCACTTACTCGCCTCAAAGAAATGCTCCCCCAATACATAAGCTTGAGGGTTTTCTTGTTTAGTCGCATTGCGGAACTGCTTAACATAGTAGGCATTGTTGCTCGCCCCTTCACCTTCTCCAAGCATGTGGATCACGTCAAAACGCCAACCATCGATTCGATAAGGTGCTTTCAACCAGTGGCGAATGGCCGCTTGTTCGCTGGCATAAATGTAATTACGTACCTCTTCATGTTCAAAATTCAGTACTGGTAAGCTGTCAACGCCCTTCCAGCCAATATAATTCTGGCTATCGTCTTCGAAAAAATAATAATGGCGATACGGCGATTCGATGTGGTGATAAGCCCCCATCTCACCTACCCCATTTTTATCAAACCAAGGGTGCTCACATGAGGTGTGATTAAAAACGGCATCAAGCACAATTTTCATACCGCGTTGATGAAGCGCTTCGCTCAACTCTGCAAACTCTTGATTGCTTCCCAAATGCGGATCAATGGTTAAGTAATCGGTGGTGTCGTATTTGTGATTGCTTGGCGCCGAAAAAATTGGATTAAGATAGAGCGCTGTCACGCCTAAGGTTTGCAGGTAATCCAGTTTGCTGCGAATTCCAGCCAAGTCCCCGCCATAAAACTCACAACCCCCATAGCCATTGTTTTTGTCAACGGCTGCTCCCCACTCTTTTGCGACCACAGGACGCGTGCCATTTTTTACCGAGTATTCGCCACTTCTAACGCTGATCTCCGGGTTACCATTACAGAAGCGATCAGGGAAAATTTGATAGAAAATCTGCTCACTCACCCACTCTGGCGGCTGATGAGATTGGTTGTATTTGAAATGGTACTCGCTGCCTGGCATCCGTTTCTGTACGCCACGAGCGTCTAACCAGACGGTGGCACCCTCTGTGATCACTTTGAAAACGTACTGGGTAATCTCTCGGTCTTTATTCAAAGGGAATGACGCTTGCCAGCCATCGAGTTCTCCTAACTTAGAGACTCGCTGCATTTCCACTAAGTATTCTTCATTGTCCGGCTCGTGCCGCAGGTAGACGGCTTGAATGCCTTCAGGCTGAGCTCTTAAGGTAACGTGAGCGATTTGATTCTCAACGCGGAAATAATCCGGCGTTTGCGCATGAAAAAGAAAAGGTAGGGTCATTGCGAGTACTCTTTTAATCGGTATTTCATACCATTCTAAAAGCACAGTGCTGAGCGACATCCCCCCTTGAGAAATAAAAATCACGTTATTTTTCAAGGGGAGATCACAATCGGTAGGAGGATAGTGAGGGCGTAGAGAAAAACTAATTGAGCAGTAAGCTGTCGTCGGCCAACTCTTCGCCACGCACTTTAGAGAACATCTCGAGGAGATCTTTCACCTGCATCCCCTCTCGCTGCTCACCAACAACATCCAGCACAATTTCACCTTGGTGCAGCATGACCGTGCGATCGCCACACGCCAACGCGTCTTTCATCGAGTGCGTCACCATCATAACGGTCAGGTTAAACTCTTTGACGATCCGTTTGGTGAGATCAATGATGAACGCCGCCATGCGTGGATCAAGTGCTGCTGTATGCTCATCAAGCAGTAAGAGTTTGCTGTCTGACAACGTAGCCATCACAAGGCTGACCGCCTGACGTTGTCCGCCAGAAAGAAGACCAATACTGTCACCCAAACGATCTTCTAACCCTAGCCCCAAAATGCTGATCCGCTCTTGAAACAGTTTGCGACGCTTTGCGGAGAGCGATAAGTGCCAACCTCGCTTTTTTCCACGCATGTACGCAAGCGCCATGTTTTCTTCAATGGTTAACGCGCCACAGGTGCCTGCAAGCGGGTCTTGGAACACACGAGCACAAAGAGAGGCTCGCTGGTCAACCGTCTGTGATGTCACATCGACGTCATCGATCAATACCTTGCCACCCACCATGGGGGTTTCACCTGTCACCGCGCCAAGTAAGGTCGATTTACCCGCCCCGTTAGAACCAATCACCGTCAAAAACTGATGCTCTGGCACTTCGAGCGTAACACCACTTAGCGCACGATTTTCTAAAATGGTGCCTCGATTAAAGGTGACCTGAATATCTTCCAAACGAATCATAGCGCACCTCCTGACTTCTGTTTGCCACCACTTGCTCCTGAGTTAACGGGCTTTTTTATCGCCATGTTTCCTTTTAGTTTTGGCGCAATCAACGCGATGGCAACCAGCACTGCCGTGACTAAATTGAGATCCGACGCTTGCAGACCAAACATGCCAGAACTTAGCGCAAAGGCGACCGCCAAACGGTAAAGGACTGAGCCGACGATGACCGCGACAACGGCAACCCAAATTTTTCGTCCCGGAATCAACGTTTGCCCAAGAATCACTGCAGCCAAACCCACCACGATGGTCCCGACACCCGACGTCACATCGGCAAAACTGTTGGTTTGCGCAAATAACGCCCCCGCAAAACCGACGAAGCCATTCGACAGCGCAAGGCCGAAATAGGTGTAAAAAGAGGTGCTACCTCCTTGTGCGCGCACCATGCGTGCGTTAACACCGGTAGCGCGTAAGCCTAAGCCAAAATCACTGTTGAGCAGGCGTACCACCAGCCAAGAGGAGATCAAAACGAGAATACCGACCACCAATGGGCGGATGAACATGGGATCACCCAAGCTTTCAAACGGGGTCAAAATGGTCTCTTCACCTAGTAACGCTAAGTTTGGTCGCCCCATAATACGAATGTTGATTGAGAACGCCGCAATCATGGTTAGGATGGAAGCCAAAAGATGAAGAATACCGCAGCGCACCGCCAAAAAAGCGGTCACCCAACCAGTCATCGCACCAGCTAGAATGGCCATCCCAGTAGCTAGCCATGGATTCACACCCGCAACGATAGCGGTTGCCGCAACCGCAGCACCCATCGGGAAACTGCCATCGACACTCAAATCCGGAAAATCGAGAACCCTAAAGGTTAAGTAAACACCTAAGGCAACTAAGCCGTAAAGTAAGCCAATTTCTAGCGCACCGAAAAACGCAAAAGCAGACATAGCAACTCCTTTATTCTGCTCTAACAAAGGGCCGAATCTCCGTCGGCCCTAGATAGGATTTTATTTGACGTCTGTGGCTCGAGAAAGCACAGAGGCTGGAATAGTAATACCTAATTTCTCTGCAGTGCCTTGATTCACAACAAGATCTGATCCCGTTGCCACTTTTACGTCTAGCTTACCTGGCTCTTGACCTTCCAAGATCGCAGCAACGTAATCCGCCGTTTGCACTCCAACTTGGTAGTAATCGAAACCTAAGCCTGCGATTGCCCCTTTCTCAACATAGGAAGTTGCACCACCAAATACCGGTTTTTTCGCTTGATTGGCAGCAACAATCATCCCTTCAATCGCACTGGCCACTGTGTTATCCGTCGGAGCGTAAATCACGTCAGATTTCGCAGCAATCGCTTGAGTCGCAGATTGAACATCCGCACTTTTTAGTGCTGTCGATTCCACCACCTTTAACCCTTTTTCTGCCGCGCTTTTCTTCAATAGCTCAACCAAGGTAACCGCGTTTGCTTCGCCTGGGTTGTACACTACACCAATCGCCTTGGCGTTAGGCAACAGCTCTTTAATCAGGTCGACGTGCTGAGATACGGGTGAGAGATCGGAAAGACCAGTGACGTTTTTCCCAGGTTGCTCCATGGATTTCACCAGTTTAGCGCCAACCGGATCGGTCACTGCGGTGAAAACAACTGGTATAGAGCGCGTGGCCGACACCAGTGCCTGAGCCGTTGGGGTCGCGATGCCAACTAAGACATCCGGGCTTTCCCCCACAAACTGACGAGCAATTTGTACCGCAATCGCTGGGTTACCTTGCGCCGTTTTGTAATCGAACTCGAGGTTTTCTCCTTCGACATACCCTTTTGCTTTTAGTCCATCTAAAAGGCCTTGTCGGGTGGCATCAAGTGCGGGGTGTTCAACGATTTGTGAAACGGCAACTTTGGCCATTTTTGCCATCACAGAATGGGAAGAAATTAAAGCAGCACCGGCAAGAACGGCCGTGGCGATCAGTTTTCCTGCTTTCATCTTGACTCCTTGAATTCAGCATAGGTTGAGATGTTGTGTGGTATCACGAAACCTCCACTCTGGATGAGCAAGGTTAAGCAATTATTTTTGTGCACTTTTTGTACATCTGAATGACATTATTACCAGCAACTTCTCTATTAGGAAAGCAGGATTTAACAGAAATACAACAAAACGAGAGATCAATGACGGTCACTCAGCGGGCAAAAGCAAAACGGGCAACCCGATTGGCTGCCCGTTAACGATCTTTTTTGAACAAGAGGAAACTTAGAACCAACGCTCGAGCGCGGATTTATCTAAGTGACGGAAAGCGCGGTTTAAGGTATGCGCCAACTCTTTGTAGCGAGGTCGGGATTTAAGCGGTTCTAATGCCGAACCACTTTCGACAATTTTCTGATGCAATTCTCGATACCACGTGGCCAGTGCCGGTGGCAGTTGAGTATTGGAACGATGGCCTAACCACCACATTCCTTGCAAAGGCAAACTCAATGCAAATAAAGCCATGACAATCGCTTGAGGCAGAGCTTGATAATTGTTGAACGCCATTTGAGTCAGGACACTGATGGCCGCTATCGCAGGCATCACTTTAATACCAAAACGCGTCGCTTTGATAATCCTTTGCTCAGGAAAGATTGCGCTCAGCTCTTTGCGCATCGGCCAAGTATCCATGTACTTTTGCCCATCTCTCAGACTGTGGGCAAGTCCGACTTTATTGTTCATACTGCTCTCTCACTAAAAATTAGTTGAAGATTTCAACTGAAAACGCAAAAAATTGATGAAAGTTAATATTCTTTCAAATTTTTTTTGTTATCATTGCTTATTATCGCTATCCTTTGCAGACCCTCAATCTCATTGTTGCTGTTATTTACAATTTAAGCAACTCTGAAGACCTTCTGCAATGGATCGCAAAGTGGTGATACGGGTTCACCTCTCTCTTAGAAATACGGAAATTGAAAGTTTTTTGACCAAGATTAGTGCGCAGCTTTGGTTGCATCGTCTATTCTTGTGAATGATTTTTCATCCTTACTGATTTTAATCAGACGAATAACAGGTAGTCACACATGTCTAAGCTAGTTTTAGTTTTAAACTGCGGTAGTTCTTCTCTTAAATTTGCTGTTGTTGATGCTGAGAATGGTGCAGAGCATCTTTCAGGTCTTGCTGAATGTCTTCACCTTCCTGAAGCTCGCATCAAGTGGAAACTTGATGGTAAGCACGAAGCTCAACTAGGTAACGGTGCAGCACACGAAGAAGCACTAGCGTTCATGGTAGAAACTATTCTTGCTTCTAAGCCAGAGCTTTCTGAAAACCTAGCTGCAATCGGTCACCGCGTAGTACACGGTGGTGAGCAGTTCACTCAATCAGCTCTAATCACTGACGAAGTTCTTAAAGGTATTGAAGATTGTGCAACGCTTGCTCCTCTTCACAACCCTGCGCACATCATTGGTATCAAAGCCGCTCAAAAATCTTTCCCAGCACTGAAAAACGTTGCTGTGTTTGACACCGCTTTCCACCAAACTATGCCAGAAGAAGCGTACCTATACGCACTTCCATACAACCTTTACAAAGAGCACGGTATCCGTCGTTACGGCATGCACGGTACTTCACACCTATTCATCACTCGTGAAGTTGCAGGCCTACTAAACAAACCAGTTGAAGAAGTAAACATCATCAACTGTCACCTAGGTAACGGTGCGTCTGTTTGTGCAGTGAAGAACGGCCAATCTGTTGATACTTCAATGGGTCTAACGCCACTTGAAGGTCTAGTAATGGGTACTCGTTGTGGTGACATCGATCCTGCGATCATCTTCCACCTACACGACACTCTTGGCTACTCTGTTGAGAAAATCAACACTATGCTAACCAAAGAGTCTGGCCTTGCTGGTCTAACTGAAGTGACTTCTGACTGTCGTTTCGTTGAAGACAACTACGGTCAAAAAGAAGAAGCAACGCGTGCGATGGACGTATTCTGCCACCGCCTAGCGAAATACGTAGCTGGTTACACTGCTACTCTAGAAGGTCGTCTAGATGCTATCACTTTCACTGGTGGTATCGGTGAGAACTCTGCACCTATCCGTGAAATGGTTCTTAACCGCCTAGGCATCTTCGGTATCGAAGTTGACAGCGAAGCTAACCTTAAAGCACGTTTCGGCGGCGAAGGTGTTATCACAACAGCAAACAGCCGTATCCCAGCAATGGTTATCTCGACTAACGAAGAGCTCGTTATTGCAGAAGACACTGCTCGCCTAGCAGGTCTTTAATTGACTTCTCTGGCTAGCCTTCAGGCTAGCCAGATTTCTTTTTGATAAAGAATCTGGGGCTTCACTTCTATTGTTTGGTCCGCCAAACCATAAGCAGTAAAGCTTTAAATCCCCCAATAGTTAAAGGTACTTTCTCTGATGTCCCGTACTATTATGCTTATCCCTGCGAGTGCTGGTGTTGGTCTTACTAGCGTAAGCATGGGTGTTCTTCGCGCTATGGAGCGCAAAGGCGTTAAAGTTTCTTTCTACAAGCCTATCGCACAACCACGTAGCGGCGGTGATCTTCCTGATCTTACTACCACTATCGTTGGCGCAAACAGCGATATGAAGATTGGCGAACCCCTATTGATGTCTGTTGCTGAGAACCTAATCGGTAACGACAACATGGACGAACTGCTAGAAACGGTTGTAGAACGTTACAACCAAATTAATAAAGATGCAGACGTAACGCTAATCGAAGGTCTTGTTCCTACTCGTAAGCACCCATTTGCTAACCAAGTAAACGCAGAAATCGCGGCAACACTTGGTGCTGAAATTGTTCTTGTGGCGACCCCAGGCACTGACAACCCAGCACAGCTAAAAGAGCGTATCGAAGTGGCTTGTTCAAACTTCGGTGGCACAAAAAACAAAAACATCTCTGGTGTTATCATCAACAAGCTAAACGCACCAGTTGATGAAGCAGGCCGTACGCGTCCTGATCTATCAGAGATCTTTGATGACGCAGACAGCGCGAAACAAAACCAGCTAGAAGTGATGCAAATCTTCAACTCTAGCCCAATTCGCGTTCTAGGTTGTGTGCCATGGAGCATCAACCTGATTGCAACTCGCGCAATCGATATGGCGAAGCACCTGAAAGCAGAAGTGATCAACGAAGGCGACATCAACACTCGTCGTATTAAGAGCATCACCTTCTGTGCACGTTCTCTGCCACACATGATTGAGCACTTCAAACCAGGCTCACTGCTTGTGACTTCTGCAGACCGTCCAGACGTTATCGTTGCGGCTTCTCTAGCAGCAATGAACGGCGTGGAAATCGGTGCGGTACTACTGACTGGCGGTTACGATATTCCTACAGAGATCGAAAAGCTATGTAAGCCAGCGTTTGAAAGTGGCCTTCCAATTTTCAAAGCACAAGGTAACACTTGGCAGACTTCGCTCAATCTACAGAGCTTCAGCCTAGAAGTACCTGCAGACGATAAAGAGCGTATCGAGTTCATCAACGACCACGTTGCGGGTCACATCGATGGCAACTGGATTGAGTCAATGACAGAAGGTACTGAGCGTTCTCGTCGTCTAAGTCCTCCAGCATTCCGTTACCAGTTGACTGAGCTTGCTCGTAAAGCGGGTAAACGCATCGTTCTTCCTGAAGGTGACGAGCCACGTACTGTGAAAGCGGCGGCGATCTGTGCTGAACGCGGTATCGCAGAATGTGTGCTGCTAGGTAACCCTGAAGAGATCAAGCGCGTGGCAGCACAACAAGGTGTTGAACTGGGCGCTGGCGTTAAGATCATCGATGCAGACGCGATTCGTGAAAACTACGTTGCTCGTCTTGTTGAACTACGTGGCTCGAAAGGCATGACGGAAGTTGTGGCTCGTGAGAAGCTGCAAGATTCTGTGTTCCTAGGCACTATGATGCTTGAGAACGATGAAGTTGACGGTCTTGTTTCTGGTGCGGTTCACACGACGGCAAACACCATCGTTCCTCCGTTCCAAATTATCAAGACTGCACCAAATGCGTCTATCGTATCTTCTGTATTCTTCATGCTTCTGCCTGATCAAGTACTGGTTTACGGTGACTGTGCGATCAACCCAGATCCAACGGCAGAACAGCTTGCAGAAATCGCGATTCAATCTGCGGATTCTGCTGCAGCCTTTGGTATTGACCCACGCGTAGCAATGATCTCTTACTCTACTGGTGAATCTGGTAAGGGTGCAGACGTTGATAAAGTACGTGAAGCGACCAAACTGGCTCAAGAGAAACGTCCTGATCTGATCATCGACGGTCCTCTGCAGTACGACGCAGCGATCATGGAAAACGTGGCAGCTTCTAAAGCGCCTAACTCTCCAGTAGCAGGTAAAGCGACTGTATTCGTATTCCCAGACCTCAACACGGGTAACACGACTTACAAAGCGGTACAACGTTCAGCAGACCTTGTTTCTATCGGTCCAATGCTGCAAGGTATGCGCAAGCCTGTAAACGACCTATCTCGTGGCGCGCTAGTCGACGATATCGTCTACACCATCGCTCTAACTGCAATCCAAGCGACTCAAGATCAGCAATAATCCACTGAATCTTTTGTCTCTTGTCAGTAAGACTGAGCAGCGATAGAACGAAAAAGGGGTTGGCACTATGCCAACCCTTTTTGTTTTATGACTCATTCGGTCTCTTTACGCGCTCGCTTTAAGCTTCTGTTTCTACGACTGCCACTGCCTCGTGATTCACTGCGCTAGTCTCCTCGGCTAACTCGTTTCTCAGGCGTTTTGCTGCAGACACCAAGTTTGCCAACGCCGCTTCGGTTTCTGGCCAGTTGCGTGTTTTCAAACCGCAGTCTGGGTTTACCCACAAGCGCTCTACTGGGATCTTCTGCGCCGCTTTTTTCACGAGATCGACAATCCACTCTTCGCTTGGAATGTTTGGTGAATGGATATCATACACACCCGGACCAATTTCATTTGGGTAGTTGAACTCTTCAAATGCTTTAAGCAGTTCCATATTCGAGCGTGACGTTTCGATGGTAATCACATCGGCATCCAATGCCGCCACCGACTCAATGATTTCGTTGAACTCGCTGTAGCACATGTGCGTGTGGATCTGCGTTTCTGGCCTCGCACTCGCTGCTGAAATGCGAAACGCTTCGACCGCCCAATCTAGGTAACTCTGATGATCACGCTTTTTCAGTGGCAGACCTTCACGAATCGCCGGTTCATCAATTTGAATGATATTGACGCCTGCATCTTGCAGGTCCGACACCTCATCACGAAGCGCCAACGCCAGTTGCTGGGCAATCGCTTTACGGCTGATGTCTTCACGCGGGAACGTCCAGCATAGAATCGTCACCGGGCCTGTCAGCATGCCTTTCATCTGTTTTGAAGTGAGCGACTGCGCGTAAGTAGACCAACCCACCGTGATAGGCTGCTCACGCTCAATATCAGCAACCACAATAGCAGGTTTCACACAGCGCGAACCGTAGCTTTGCACCCAACCAAATTGCGTGGTTTGGAAGCCCGATAAGTGTTCAGCAAAATACTCAACCATGTCGTTGCGCTCCGCTTCACCGTGCACAAGCACATCGAGATCGAGCGCTTCTTGGCGTTTTACCGCATCCGCTATGTGGCCCTTTAGCGCCTGTTCATACTCTGCTGAAGAAAGCTGACCACTGCGATAGGCACTGCGCTGAACACGAATCTCACTGGTTTGCGGGAAAGAACCAATCGTCGTGGTTGGCAATAACGGCAACTGCAATACCTCAGCTTGGTGTCGCGCACGTTCCGCATAAGGCACACTGCGCTGTGCAAGCTCTGCGGTAATCGCGTTCACTCGTGACTGCACCGTTGCTTTGTGTACATGAGCAGCCGACTTGCGTGCTTGGATTGGCTGGCTGTACGCCTCACACTGTGCAATCGCCGCCGCATCACCATCCAGCGCTTTACCCAGTAGCACCACTTCCGACACTTTTTGTTTAGCAAAAGCAAACCAACTACGCACTTCTGCAGACAAACCCGCTTCGAGATCTAAATCCACCGGTGAATGCAGCAGCGAACATGAACTGGCGATCCAAAGGCGCTCGCCCAATGCGACTTTCACCGGCTGAAGTCGCGCTAGCTGCGTTTTGACGTCCGAACGCCACACATTCCGACCATTGATAACCCCGAGCGACAGCACCCAATTTTGCGGCAACTTAGCCAGCACCGCATCCAATTGCTCTGGTGCGGCAGAAAGGTCAACATGAAGGCCGTCCACTGAGAGCTCGACAATACGATCGAGCGTATCAACCACAGAGTCAAAATAGGTGGTCAGCAGCACTTTTACCTCGCTGCGGATCACTTGGTAAGCAAGCTTAAATGCATCAAGCCAAGGTTTTTCCAACTCAAGTGCAAGAATAGGTTCATCAATTTGCACCCATTCAACACCTTGCTTGGCCAACTTGGCCAAAATCGCTTGGTATGCGGTGAGCAAACGAGGTAACAGTGTTAAGCGGTCAAATCCGTCTTCAATTTCCTTCCCAAGGTAGAGATAACTCAGTGGACCAAGCAGCACCGGTTTTACTTTGTGGCCAGCTTGTACGGCTTCGTTCACTTCTTCAAACAGTTGCGGCCAGCTGACTTCAAAGGTGTCCTCCTTCGTGAACTCTGGCACGATGTAGTGATAGTTGGTGTTGAACCATTTCGTCATGTCTGACGCGGCCGCACCATGACAAGGACAGCTCGATTGCGACTGACCACGGCCTACTCGGAACAAGGTATCCAAATCGGGGAAGCCATGACGATGGCGTTTTGGCACATGGCCAAGCAACAAGGTGGTGGTCAGAACATGGTCGTACCATGCGAAGTCCCCTGCGACGGCAAAGCTAAGCCCTGCTGAGGCTTGAGTTTGCCAATTTTTGTGGCGCAACTTCGCACCGACTTTTTTCAGTTCAGCTTGGTCGATTTCACCGCGCCAATATTTTTCTTGGGCAAATTTGAGTTCGCGTTTTTCGCCGATACGGGGATAGCCGAGGATATGCGTGGTCGTTGTCATGTCAAATTCCTTATTTTTCTATGCGTAATTTTTCTATGCTGGGATGGTTAGGCGGCTCACAAACGGCTGCTGAGCGGATGCAATACATCTTATTCGTCACATCTCTCGAGATGTCCGGATGGCTAAACTATCTCGCTAACCTCGCGTTTCGACAATCTCCAATTATTCAACTTGTTTATTAGAAAAATTCATCATAAGAAAAGAAACATCAGCAAAAAAATAAATAGACGTCTAGATGTTTACAGCTCCAAAAAAACTGGGTAAGTTAAAAAGGCTCATGTAACGAGCGATTGGTTGAGAGGGATTCATGATTGAGCTAAAACACTTAAAAACACTAACGTCATTGCGAGACACAGGCTCATTAACCGCCACAGCGACATCACTGCATCTCACTCAATCGGCGCTCTCGCATCAAATTAAAGATTTGGAAGCGCGCATTGGTGGTCAGCTCTTTTTGCGCAAAACTCGCCCCGTTAAGTTCACCTCAGAAGGGGAAATTTTGCTGCGCTTAGCCGACGAGATTTTGCCAAAGTTAGCCAGAGCAGAGAATGAGTTGGCGAGCTTAAAAGAAGACGTGAATGGCCGCTTACACATGGCGATCGAATGCCACTCCTGCTTCCAGTGGCTCATGCCTGCTCTTAAGGAATATCAGTTGACCTGGCCGAGCGTAACCCTCGATTTTTCCTCCGGTTTTGGCTTTGAGCCCCTACCCGCTTTGATGGCTGGTGAACTGGATTTGGTGATCACGTCCGATATCCAGCCTCGCTCTGAAGTGCATTACGAGCCACTGTTTGATTTTGAAATGCGCCTGATTACCGCCACCAACCATCCTCTTGCAAGCAAAGAGCGCTTACAACCTGACGATCTCGCCGATCAGACCATGTTGACTTATCCGGTACAAAAACAACGTTTAGACGTGGTGAAACACTTTTTAGCGCCCGCCGGTGTCGAGCCCGCTCGCTGGAAACAAGCAGACAACACACTGATGCTGGTGCAGATGGTTTCCGCCGGCTTGGGGGTTGCGGCTTTGCCCAACTGGGCGATCAGCGAATTTTCTCGCCAAGGGCTGATCACCAGTATTCCATTAGGTAAGGGATTGTGGCGACGACTGTTTGCCGCCACACGCAATGCCGATAAAGACAAACGCTATCTTCAAGCCTTTTTTGCGACGGCAAGACAACAATGCAAAAGCCATCTTGATGGCATCAAGATGGCTTAAGGGAATGATCACTAGCGAGAGTATGATTTGAATTGGTTGGTGAGCGGATCGTATTGGTAGCCCAAACCATCCAGTTTGCCAACCACTTGCTCAACGTCCATTTCGTACATGCTGACCAGATCTTCAAAGCTGTCGCATTCCAGTCGTAACTTCTCGTTGACGATGCCCAGTAGAATAATGCTGTCTAAACGGGCGACGTTACTCAGATCCATGACTACGCTCCTTTGTTGGTACATCTCTATTAAGCGTAGTCACTATTTCAAGTGGATAAAGTGAAGCGGGTCTAAATGTTTGAATGTTCGTCAGAGATGAGACTTATCCATTCACCACAAACAAAATCTGCATAGAGACGGTGGCAGCCACTACCATCAGCCACGAGGTTGAAAGCTGAAGTTTGCTGGCGGTTTTTCCGGTGAAAATATGCCAACACCACACCACAATGCCGCCAATGACCAGCGCTAGGCTGGTGAGAATCAAGGTGATGGCTTGAGTCTGTGCCTGTTCATCAAAGCCAGACGCAACAGCCAGCAACGAAAGCGCTAGGCCCATCGCCGCCACAATACCGCTAAACGGCAAAATGCGGTGGAAGGCTTGCAAACGTGAGCGAGCAATCACTAACAACAAGTGCGCAAACGCCGCGCCAAGCAGTACCACCATCATCACCGTCGCCACAGACGCCCCCCACATGGGTTGCTTCATCGCCTGAATCGCAACAAACGACACCGCTAAGCCATCGGCTAAGTAGAGAACCCAAAGTGGCCCTGCATCACGCGTTTTGCCCGTTTGTACTTTGGAGTAGAAATAGAAAATGGCAAACACCACTAAAAATGCAGCAATCTCAATGGAAGAGACCGCCATCCACATCAAACCAATCGCAGGAAGCAGTTTATGAATGCGGCCACGTTGGCCCGGGCAAATATCGCCTTTAACCAAAACAAGAGTCAAAACAAGTTGTGCTCCTAGTAACATTGGAGCAAACGAAGAGAGTAAGAACTGAACCATGATGAATAACGCTATGCGATTAAAACTGGGCAGGCATGATACCCAAAGCCTTATCGAACAGCAATTGATGTCCTTCAGATTGCCACATGCCTAACATCCCTGAGCAAAGTAACGCAGTACCTCTTTTTGCGTCACAACGCCCATGTATTTGCCCAACTCATCCAACACCACCCAAGGGAATGGCAACTCTTGAACGATCAACTCGCCGATATCCACCGCTTTGGTCTGGTAGCTGATGCTCGAGAACTGGGTCTTCATCACCTGATTTAGCGTCCGTTTCGAGATCGAGAGATCTTTCATGGTTTCCAGTTTTGTGCCTAACGTCGCGGAAAGATGCAAATTGAGCGTTTCGCTATCGACAATGCCGAGGCATTCATCATCATCCACAATCGGTATCACCGTAAGGCTGCCCGCATCCAAAAGCGCTTTTGCTTGCCCAAGGGTGTCTTGAGGCCCAAGCGTGCTTTGCGTCGCTAAAGAGAGCCTTAGCACGCCCATGCTTCGCACACTCTCGTTACTTTCAAGGAAGTCACTCAGTTGAGCTTGATAGTTCCAAGCTAAGTGCAGTTGATCCAAAGGCAGGGGCTTAGAGAAAAAGTAGCCTTGAATGAAATCTACCCCTAACCCGCACAAGACTTCCAATTCCTGTTTGGTTTCCACGCCTTCGGCCACCACTTTCACGTTAAGGGTATGGGATAGCTCCGTGATCATTCGGACGATGTGATATTTGTGCGTACCAATGCGAATATTGGTCACAAACTCTCTGTCGATTTTGAGCAAATCAAAGTTGCAATCACTCAGATAGGTGAAAGAGGAATACCCTGTGCCGAAATCATCAATGGCGACGCTCACCCCCATGTGACGAATGCGTTTTATCAATTCCGATTGGTTCGACTCGCTATCAAAATACGCGCTTTCCGTCAGCTCTATTGTCACTAACTCAGGTGTATCGGCGTACATGCAAACCATCTGCTCGGCATTTTGCAACACCTCTTCAGCACCCAACTTGGTGTTGAGTGAACGGTTGATGGTAATGCCAATCCGCCGACCAAAACGTTGGTGGATAACTTTTAACCCTTCGAGCGATTTCTTGCCTACTGTCCAATCCAGATCGGCAACCATTTCAAGATCTTCAGCAATGCCAACCATTTCTTGAGTATTCTGCCACTGGCCATGTTTGTCTTTAAAACGGCACAGCGCTTCAAACTTGGCGATATCCCACGTCGCCGTATCGACGATCGGCTGGTAAAACACGTCTACCGATTCCTCTTTGATCGAGCGCACCACCAGCTCTTCCAACTCTCTTCTGCGCAGCACTTCTCGGTGAATCGAACCGTGATAGAAGGTGATCATACCTTTATGCTGACCATCATGCTCAAGCATGGCTTGTACCGCGTGTGACACCATCACTTTAGGGTTTTGCGTATCATGCCCAAGTATCGAAACCCCCACTTTCCCGCCCAACACCGCATTTTGCACTTCCTCACCACTCAAATGGGTCAGTTGAGCGAAAAACTTACGGATGGTTTGATGAATGATTTGAACCTGATTCGGTCCTTGGCTTTTGTTACATTCGATCGCCGCAACAAAGTGATTGCCGCCTAAATAACCCACGGCGCTACTGATGCGGTTTTTCTCCAAGCTTTCTGACAGGCGCTGTTTCAGTTCATATTCATCACCTGCCGCGAAGTTGGGCAAAAATGCCAGCACCATTAACAAATCATCATTGTTCGAGTCCATCCAGCGTACCGTCAGTTGCTGGGTAAACTGCTTTTCGGTTGGCAGCTGTGTCAACAACTCAACGCCACCATGTTCCATGTCAGCAATTCGATAAAGTCGGTCAGAGAAATCAACATACAAACCAAGGTAATAGATTTTATCGTCACAAGTGAGTTTTTGCAGCGTCAGTTCCTGCGGCACAATCGCACCGCCAAAGGTACGAATAAGCACCACGCCTTGCCACAACCCTTTGCTGTTTACCTCTTCAGAGATGCTTTGATAAAACTCATCGCTGTGCTTACCTGAATCCAAAATCGACGCGCGCTGCCCAACAATTTGATTGAGCTTGTAACCGGTGTGATTTTCGAAGTAGCGATTGCACAGCAAGATCTGTGTTGTGGCATCTGTGAGCAGAATGCCATGATGATCATTGTCGAACGCTTGGCGAAACAGCGTCGAAAACTCATTCCCTTTGGTATCGACACTAAACAGTTTGCGGATTTCCCCCTCTACGGCATTCTCCGCTTGGGGAACAAATCGAAACAGCACATAGTGGCTGACCGAGTTGAGGCTAATCCAACAACGGTAGCTGCCTGATTTTTTGGATTGGCACGCTCGATCAAGCAAGTTGAGTAATTGCAGTTTGTCGATGGTGGCAAACGAAGACCAAAATAACGCGCTGACATCCTCACTCAGTCCGATACGCCAAAAATGACGAAACAGCGCTTCATCAACATGTAAGCACGCATCACCGTGTTTCCATTGCCAGCCATACGATGATGACTTGGTGGAATGTTCGCCAGAGCGCCACTCTCCTCTGGAAGGTTGTAACATAGTTTTTCCTTAACGAACCTCACGCTAGCCACTGCGTTGACGTTAATAAAAACCCTAGCCTCTTTAAAATTAGGTGATGAGGCGCAGTTACACCAGTCGAACTAACTAAGATTCTTGCGCAAATATTTAAGGACCGAGTGCATTTCAATCACCCCTTTATAGTCTCCATCGTCATCCACCATGATCCAAGGAAACAATTCCAATTGGTTAATGACCACCGCCAACGCGCTCATTTGTGTGTGCCAGTGCAGTGTTGAAAAATTCAACACCATCACTTGATTGACGCGCTTGTTCCACAAACCGGCTTCTTTCATAGTTTCCAGCTCTGTGCCCATCCCTGGCGTTAAATGTAAGTTCATCGCTTCTCTATCGACAAACCCTACACATTTCCGCCCGTCCACCACCGGGATAATGTTGAGATCATCTCGCTGCAAATATTCAAACGCTAATGAGATTGGGTCTCCTGGGTCAAGATGTGGCGTGGCGGGCGTGGCAAGATCGCAAACGCACCCTTTTGAGCCGTATTTCTTCTGGTAGGGCGCCAAAGAGAGCGCTTCGAATTGCTGCTGAGCGTCACTTTTGAGGGCAAAAGGCTTAGCAAAAAAGTACCCCTGAACGCTGTCCACACCGATTTGTGCCAAAATTTGCAGCTCGGTTTCGCTTTCTACCCCTTCAGCGACCACCCGCAAACCCAGTTGATGCGAAAGCTCTGTCAGCGAACGCACAATGCGATATTGATTGGAGTTAACACGAATATTTTGCACAAACGCGCGATCGATTTTGAGCACATCAAAATGGCATTGTGTGAGGTATTGAAACGAAGAGTAACCGGTACCAAAATCGTCAACGGCAACAGAAACGCCCGCTTTACGCAGCAGCTTCAGTCCATCGGCTTTGTGTTCTTCACTTTCAAAATAGGCATTTTCCGTGATTTCCACCGTCACTTGCTCAGGTTGTACGCCACTTTCATCAATCAGCAACGCCGTTTGCATCAACAACTGACTGACACCCGTTGAAGAACTGATGGAACGATTAAACGAAATGCCTACTTGTGGCCCAAAACACGACTGTAAATACTCAAGATCGCTTAATGCTCGCCTTGCCACCTGCTGG